>CAZXSQ010000502.1:0-1898 GCA_964643335.1 uncultured bacterium | reverse complement strand
ACAGACAACTTGGAGTACATTTTCGATGAATTGCGCAATGTGTATGGTCTATATGGAGCAGTCGATTGGCTTCAACCAAACCTAGTAGACGGAGGACATTCTTTCCCACCCTCAGCAAGGCAGCAAGCTTATAATTTTCTCGATAAAACATTACCGCCACGCCCCAATCTCGATAAATATGAAGAAGAAATTCCACCATCAAAAGAAAAATGGGAGAAACATCGCGAAAAGATCAAGACGCTGCTGCTGAGGGATATCGGCCCCATAATAACACCTGATTTAAGTCCTACTTATGAAGTTCTCGAGTCCCACCGCAAGGAAGGTTATATAGAGAAAAAGATTCAATATTCAGCCACTCCAAACGATACAGTCAGAGCATATCTGCTTATTCCAAAAAATATTCAAAATAAGAATCCTGCGATGATTATATTTCATTCAACCCAGGAAAAAGGCAAAGACACTGCCGTTGGGCGTGCAGGGCGTGAAAGTATCCATTTTGGTTCCGATCTTGTTCGGCGTGGTTACATTGTTCTTGCGCCGGATTCCATTTGCGCAGGGGAGAGAATAGATTCGTGCGGTCCTTATGAAACCCGTGAAGTCTATCAGCGGTATCCTTCCTATTCAGCCATGGGAAAAATGATACAAGATGGACGCCGCGCACTTGATATTTTACAAACGTTGCCGGAAGTCGATGTGGAGCGAATCGGAACCATTGGTCATTCACTAGGCGCTGAAGAGTCTTTATTTGTAGCCGCCTTTGATAAACGTGTGAAAGCCGCCGCAGCAAGCTGCGGATTCGCCCCGTTCAGCACTGAGGCTGATCCAACCCGCTGGGCGCGTGATCACTGGTTTTCTTATATGCCCCGCCTGCGCATCGATTTACGCGCAGGACGCTTACCGGCGTGGGATTTCGATGATGTGATTCGCCTCATTGCCCCGCGAGGCTATTTCAACTATCAGACATCGGACGATCAAATTTTCCCCGAAGCCGATAGCGCCCATCCTTTGACGCTGTCCGCAATGCCCATTTGGAAATTATATGAGGCTGAAAACCGCTTGCGGAGTTTATTGGAACCGGGGCCTCACGATATTTCCACTCATGCCAAAAACGAAGTATACAATTGGTTGGATTCCGTCTTGAAAGATTGTGATTGAAAATCAAGATAAAAAAAGTGATTGTTTCTCATACTTTAAATATTCAGTATTCAATATGTTATAATCGTTCCCCCCCATAACTAAATCCCCAAAAAACATATTTTTCTTGACAATCAATAGAGTAATTTGTAGGGGTGGGTTAGCCGCCAGGCGTAACCCCCATAGATTTTGTAGTAGCCCACCATTTTACCAAAAACTTAAATTTTTTCTTGACAAATCAGTATTTTTGAGCTTATAGTATAGATGATTTCTTGAATACTTAGTAAAGGTGAGGTTTGTTTTTTATGCCGGATTAACTGTGTTACCAATCATAAAAAAGGGGAAGCACACCGCTTAGGTTTAGCGGCCAACACGATGTGCAACCCCGGAAAGGAGACTACCGATGGGTAGCCTGCCTACAGATATTCAAGCACAGGTATGCTGTGATTGTCAAGCTAAAATTGCGCGTATTGAGACCGTATTTTCACGTGGTCCTCCAAATCTTGATTGATTTTTTGGGTTGTTTCGCTGAAAACCTTTTGGCCAAGAGTTTTGAAAACCTAAACAAAAATCAAAAATTTGGAGGATAGTGCGATGAAAGTACAAACGCAATCAACAATCAGTTTTCTGGTAGGTTTTGCCGTGATGTTTGGTGTTGTGGGAACGAGTTATGCTATGCCGATTACGGAATTGTTCGACTTCGTGAATCAGCGGGATGAGGTCGAGTGGAGAGATTTGAATGAGAATGTGGTGGCGCTGGAAGG
>CAZXSQ010000501.1:0-4657 GCA_964643335.1 uncultured bacterium | reverse complement strand
ATAATCCCAAAGAATGCCATCGATGCTGGTTTCAACGGATGCCCGCTACCGGAAGGGCGTTGCAAATATTGGTAGGCTGGCCGGAGACTCATCCAAAATTGCATTTTTCACAGGAATATATAGCCAGCCTGGCATTTACAAAATGGTTTCACCGTAAATTGCTGGATAACTTATCCCAACTACGCGGGGCGATTGTTTATAATACTTTTATGCAAGACAAGGTGTCTCCTTATGTTCACAATGTAAACATAATTCCATCAGGAGTGGATGCGAATCGCTTTACACCAGCCAATTATTATAAAAAAGACGAGACGTCGAAGGTAAAAATATTTCTGCCGGGGCGGGCGAATGATCCCCTTAAAGGAATGGATGTGTTGATTCGTGCGGGCGAGATTCTCCATGAACAGGGATTGAATTTCGAAATCCATTATACCGCCGCGATGGATTGTCCACAGCAAAAGCCGTGGTTGATCAACCGTGGCTGGGTTAGTCAGGATGAGTTGCCGGAAATGTATTGTGAAATGGACATCGTTGTTGTGCCTTCTGTTTGGATTGAACCGTTCGGTATTACAGCGTTGGAGGGAATGGCTTCCGGGCTGCCGGTGGTTGCAAGCAACATTGGTGGACTAGCCATGACGATTGTGGATAATGAGACGGGACTTCATTTTGAAGCCGGGAATGCCCATGAGTTATCCAATGCGCTTGCCCGTTTGATTCGTGAACCTGAGTTGCGGAAGAAAATGGGAGAAACAGGACGTGAACGAGTTTTAAATGAATACAACTGGGATGTGATTCTAGAAAAGAAATATGTTCCGTTAATCGAAGAATCTTTATCTGAATTACCTACCGACAAAAACAATTTGTTAGATCGTTTAAACCGGATGAATGAATAACTTTGATAAATCTTCAAAAATGAATACACGTAAAGAAGGTACGTTATGGTACTGGGGGATCATGGGGTATATTGCATTAGCTTGTATAACCCCTTACTACGCCATACGGATTGCGTTTGCAAAGAAATACCGTGCGGGATTGCGGCAGCGATTTACCTTGTATACGCAAGAAGAAAAAAAGCAATTGCGTAATGGTTTATATATATGGATTCATACTGTTTCCCTTGGTGAGTTGCAGGCTTCACGCCCATTGTTGCGTAGACTTAAACAAGAATTCAAAGATGTCAAAACATTAGTGACGACAGTCACTGAATCAGGGCAGACTATGGCACGTACACTTCCTGAGGTGGATGCTGCATACTACCTGCCGCTTGATCTTTTTCCGCTTTGCCGCCGTATGTTATCAATGGTAAGGCCTGACAAGGTCATAATCATGGAAACTGAAATATGGCCAAATTTTATTCGTGCCGTTTCGGCGTTCAACGTTCCGTTGATCTTATTAAATGCGCGTCTGTCTGAGCATTCCTTCAGAAATTATTATCGTGCCAGGTTTCTCTTTAAGCCGGTTCTACGGTGTTTCGCTTCGATTCTGGCGCAAAGTGATATTGACGCGAAACGTTTCATACAAATCGGTGCGCCTTATGAGAGAGTAGAAGCGATCGGGAATATAAAATTTGATGCGGTCGAGATTCAACAGGAATTGAATGAAGCACAAATATGGCGCTCGATTTTTTGCATTGACAAGCATGAAATTGTATTGCTGGGCGGTTCAACTTTTCCTGGAGAAGAGATGACATTGGCTCAGGTTTATAGCTCATTGAGAAATGAAAACATACCTGTGCGCCTGCTGCTGGCTCCTCGGCATATTGAACGTGCCGATATAATTCAGAAAGAATTGAGATCCTCCGGATATCATTGTATATTGCGCTCGCAGCTTAAAGGGAACCATTCTGAACTTGATCATTCAAAGATCATTTTATTGGATACCATCGGCGAGTTGAAAAATGTATACTCAATCGCCGATATAGTTTTTGTTGGTAAATCACTACATGCCAAGGGGGGGCAAAATCCAATCGAACCAGCGGTATGGGGGAAGGCTATTATCTTTGGTCCTAATATGCAGAATTTTCTTGATGTGGCTGCTTTACTTACGGAAAATGAAGGTGCCATGAAGATCAGCGACGAAAATGAATTATTCGATGTGTGCAAAACACTTTATCTGAAACCGGAATTAAGGGAAACATTAGGACGAAACGCTCAACAACTAGTTATAAAAAACCAAGGAACGCTGGATAAAATCTTTTCTGTCTTAAAGATGTTTTTAAATTGTTCACAATAAAAGTGTTACCTTTTTATGGGCTTACCAACGATTTTCATTTCTGCCTGGCGCCAGCTTGCTTATGAGCACAAAGGCTTGTTAGAGTTCGCCGCACCAGTTTTAATGCCTATCTCTTTGGCCTATCGCGGCCTCATCCAATTACGCCGCTTTCTTTACGATAAAGCTTGTTTGAAATCGTTTCGAGTTGATAACCCCGTGATTTCTATTGGAAATCTTACCGTCGGCGGGGCAGGGAAGACTCCTTTCGTGATGTATTTGACTAAGCGGCTTAAAGAATATGGATTTAAGCCTGCCATTATTCTCCGTGGTTATAAACGAATTTCGAATGAATCCATAATTCTGTTTCCGGGGAAACTCGATGCCCAACACATTCCTGCCTATGGTGATGAACCTGCTCTGCTTTCATACTTGTTGCAAGTGCCCATCGGTATCGGAGCGGACCGGTACTGTATTGCCCGCTTGGTGCTGGACAATACGTCCAGTGATATCCTGCTGCTTGACGATGGTTTTCAACACCTGCGTCTCCAGCGAAACATCGATATTGTCATTCTCGAAGGTTCGAATCCATTTGGAAACGGCTGGTGCATTCCCTATGGCCCTCTGCGGGAACCTTCATCAGTGTTGAAGAATGTCAATTCGCTTATTTTTCGAGATAGTAAATTCATTGAACAAAAGCATGAGGATTTATCTGAAAAAATAACAACTTTTTCAGGTGATTTGGTCTGGAAAACGATTGTTTCATTCAAGGATTGGATGGAAGGCAATTCCAACCAAGACAAGGTAGAAGATTTCACCCCACGCCGTGTAAATTTGTTATCCGGTATTGGCAATCCGGAACGTTTTCATAGTCAGGCGGAAGACTATGGTTTTGTTGTAAATAAGCATTTTTGTTTTGCCGATCATCATTGGTTTACTATTGATGACTTGAAGGACATTGCTCAATTGGTTCAATCTAATCCCATCCTCACCACTGAAAAAGATGCCATTCGGCTTTTGCCTTTAACGACCGATGCTTTCGATTTATTCAACTTTCCTTTGCATGTTGTGCGAGCTAAATGGGAAATGCATTCTGAAGAGATGTTTACAAATTGGCTGGAATCCTGGCTAAAGGAGCTTGAAACCCATATAAAACCTTAAGGGGATTCCCCTTCAACGGAATATCTTTGCATATGATACTGTTTAATAAAACCTTGAGGAGGATTTATTCCATGATCACATTTCGAACTATCCGGTTTCCATTATGTGCCGCATTGGCTTTAACATTTTTTCTGGCACCGGTAGTCATGGCGGAGACAATAACCCAAAAGGATGAACCCCTGAGCTGGATTATTCGCACGAAATCATCGGTTTATCAACTTGCGGTGGCGAGTGACGGTATAGTTATCCCAATTTATTATGGGCCAAAAGGGGATTATATGGAGGTGAATAAACCGCGGTTGCAGGTCAATCCCAAAATAGGCAGCACGATCCGCGAAGTCCCCTATCGCGGTGGGTTTATTGAGATGACACCGGCGATTGAGGTTATTTATACGGATAAAACCCGTGACACGCAGCTATTTTACGATAATCACGAGATCAGTGAAATTGACGGCTTCCCCTGCCTCCGCATCGACCTGAAGGATCCCGCTTATGGTTTCAAGGTCTCTTCTTTTATCCGAGTCATACCCGAATTGGATATATTGGAAAAATGGATGATACTCAAAAACACAGACGAAGAATCCATTTTGGTAGAGAATGCACAGTCCGGTTCGGTTTGGCTTCCCAAAAATGAATATGATCTTTTTCATCTAATCGGCCGGTGGGGCCGAGAGTTCATTGTGCGCCATACTCAATTAACTCAGGGTATAAAATCGATTCAGACACGCAACTTCAGGAATCATGAGAATCCGCCGTGGTTTGCAGTCGGTCCTGCTGATAAAGTTACTGAAACAAACGGTTCGGTTTGGTTCGGCAGCCTGGCTTGGAGTGGGAATTGGCGCATCGATTTAGAAAAAATGCCCGCCGGCAATGTACAAATCATTGGTGGAATCAATTACTGGGATTCTTCTTGGACTCTTGAGCGGGAAGAAGAATTTAAAACACCGAAAATTGTTTTTGGTTTCTCTCCAAAAGGATTGGGGGGAACTTCACATAGGATGCACAAATACGTTTTGGATCATGTCCTGCGTGACCGGTTTGACGATACCTTACGGCCTGTGCTTTACAACAGTTGGTATGCCACCACGTTTAATGTCAACGAAGAACAGCAGCTGGAATTGGCCCGCATTGCTAAGGATATTGGGGTAGAACTTTTCGTTATCGATGACGGTTGGTTTAAAGGCCGGGAGGACGACCATGCAGGTTTGGGAGACTGGACCGTGGACAAGGACAAATTCCCCAACGGTCTGCAGCCAATGATTCAAAAAATAAATGACATGGGGATGGA
>CAZXSQ010000500.1:1870-4664 GCA_964643335.1 uncultured bacterium | reverse complement strand
CTCAATGAAAAAACACACGGCCCCAAAAAAATCCTGGAAATCTACAAGTTTCAGCCGTTTCTCGAAAAACGAAATTCACAAATCAAAACCTATCAGGAAATTGCCACCGTCTACTTAAAAAACGGGAAGAGAGTTGTTGCCTTTCTGCACGTCCACGTCATGGCCTTAATGGTCGCGACGCTTATCGAACGAAAACTTCGGCTCGCCATGAAGAGCCAAGGAATAAGTTCTCTTCCGATTTATCCCGAGAACAGACCCTGCAAGACCCCCACGATGTTCGACATCGTTCGTTTCTTTACTGGGGTTGAACGGTATGAAGTCTACGAGGGAGACAAACTAACGATTTTTCCAGCTGAACTCACGAATACTCATAAGGAAATACTTAAACTCTTGGAGGTGCCACTAGCTCATTATCAATAGATCATGGCAAAAATAATCTCTCAAAAAAAATCACAAATTACCTACCCGAGATGTGCGGAATGTGGGATATTACAATATTAGATCGGAATAATTTTGAGTAATCTTTTATTTATATTACAAAACGGGAGAGTTCAGTTTTAATTTTTGGTTGAATTGATACACTTTTTTTATTCTTAGTTATTATTTTGTGCGCCAGGAGGGAATAATATGAGATGGAATGGACTATATGTAATTCTGTCTATGTTTATGCTTGTTATTTTTAGTGGTGGATGCGCGAGCACGTTTGAGTTTGAACCCCATGCCGGGCATCCGGCGCATCCGGATTCGATGACCGCGAAGGCACCAGAAGTTGTTAATCCGTTTGACATGGAGGCTCCTTTTTTGGACACCAATAATGAGAAGATAAAAACATCCATGATGCGTGATACAACTGATCAGGCTGAGGGGACTCTGCAGCAAAATGATGGGGGAACAAGCAGGAAATGAAAATATCAAATTTTATCTTTCTATTCGGCATGTTCAGTTTCATGGCAGGATGCATGACCGTGGAGCAGAGCGGTCGTGAGGACGTTTCTCAAACCATGTCTGAGCGGTTGGGCTATGAAGTCACGTGGGAAAATGAGGCACTGAATCAATACAAAAAGGAAGCCCTTGCGGATGGCCGATTAACGTTTGATGAGTCGGTGCGTTTGGCTTTGATCAACAATCATCAATTGCGGGCAATTTTAGAAGAACTGGGGGTGGTTTATTCCGATGTCATTAAAGCCGGGTTGTTTCCGAATCCTCTATTCGATTCGGAGGTGTCTTTTGTCGAGGGAAGGAAGGGAGAAATCCTAGAATTTGGCGCAACACAAAGCTTGATTGAAATTATTCTGATTCCCTTACGCAAACAGGTAGCAACAGAACGATATGACCGATACAAAAATGGAAATTCCTGAAAACAGTATTCCTATGTTAAAAGGCTGAGGAGGATTCGATGTCGATATCACTTTGGGGGGGATGGCTGGAGTGTTAAAAGTCAGAAAGCAAATCAGCGATGATATGCTGGAAAAAAATCAAGATCCAGGTTGGTATGACTTTCCGGAAGGTACATTAACTTACCGGGCTTCAGAAGAGCAATTGAAACGGGACGGTATCTCTAACAATGTATCAACATCAGCTTAACCACTACATTTCAGCATTTTGGATATAGAGAGCGTAGGAGGGTCCTGTTTTTCGAACCATCATTTTATTACATTGATAAATTTCAATAATTCATCCAGCCGATGCAATATTGATTGATGGTCAAACAGCTTGACCCATCCTACAAAACTACTATGTTACGCTTTAGGGCTACCCGACGCTATGAGTCCATACTACGATACCAATTTAGTAAAAGGTGTCAAAATGGCCGTGGAATGGATAAAATATATTGTCAGCTCACCTGATGTACTGCGTGGAAAGCCGAGAATTAAAAAAACAAGAATTCCAGTCAGTCTTGTTCTTGGTTATTTAGCCTCAGGATACACAATAGAAGATATATTGTTAGAATTTCCAGACCTTACAAAAGAACATATTTTGGCATGTTTGGATTATGCACGAGCTTCCAGAATTCGAAGTGGCGGTCTAGATGACATTAAAATTCTTCGCGGATCATTGTATATCCAAAAAGATTATTCAAGCACTCCAAGAAAAGGGATTTACCGTCACACGTCTTTGTGAACACTTACCCTTGGATTCTGCCCCGATTAAAGAGGGGATTAATACAACATGACAAAGATAAAAAAACTAACCGGCATCCTCGAAGAAATCATCCAATATAAAGAGAAAGAACTCGAAGAGAAAAAGCGTGAAATTCCAGTCGGGAAGTTCATGCAGCAAGTTGAATCTGCCGGTCCGGCAAGGAATTTTCATGAAGCGTTAAAACGCCAAAACGGCCCTGTAAAACTACTGGCCGAGATTAAAGCGGCGTCCCCCTCGGCCGGTACGATTCGGAATACATTCGACCCCGCGGAGATAGCATCTCTGTATGCCGAATGCGGCGCATCGGCCATTTCCGTCCTGACAGACATGCGGTATTTCTCCGGCAGTCTGGATCACATGCAACAAGCCAAGTCCAGCGTGAACCTCCCCGTTTTGCGCAAGGACTTCACCATCGATGAATACCAATTATATGAAAGCCGTGCAGCAGGCGCCGATGCGGTGCTTTTGATAGCTCAGGTTCTGGAGGAAGACAGTTTCGTTCAGCTTTACAACCGCGCTGAAAATATAGGACTGCACGTACTTGCCGAAGGCCACACGACCGAACAAATCCGTTTCCTGGTTTCCATCGGCGCCAGAACCATCGGCATCAATAACCGCGATTTCAACACCATGACCGTCGATATAGAAACCA
>CAZXSQ010000500.1:0-1860 GCA_964643335.1 uncultured bacterium | reverse complement strand
CATTCCCGCCATCTGATACCCGATGATCGCGTACTAGTCAGCCAAAGCGGCATATCCAAACGTGAAGAAGTGCTCCGGCTGCAAGAATTAGGCGTAGATGCCATCCAAGTCGGCACCTCGCTCATGCTGCATGCGGATATGAAGGAACAATTGGATGGATTGATGGGGAAAGGGTAAGCATGCATTTTTTCGTTTTTGTCGATAACACGACTACCGAATCCGGCTGTTATCCTTTCAGTCTCATCTTATTTCTTCCCTGGCACCGGTGTAAAAATATCTCCCCGGCTTGTAATTCCATTGCTGCTGTCATAGAGTTCGTTCGATTCCCATTGTTTATCCGGGCCGAATGAAAGAACCGTGTATTGGCACTGTTGAATTTGTTGATAAAAGGATTGATAGCGGTCTCGATGCGGCAAAAACCAGTTAACCGGTAAGTCGGCGGGTTCCATGTGATATTGCCATTGTGTATTGACAACGACCGGTACGTCTGCTGTGGTGATCCCAACCTGAAATGGATCGTAAATGGAGGTGCTTACATACGAGATCGGGGTGGTGACGAAACGGTGCTGCGCCGGGTCCTTGTCGATGTGAGGCGGCCATTCGTTGTTATCCATTCGGTACATAACATAAGCCTGCCCCAGGTTCCTGCTATTGGATTGGCAGGCCGCCAATTTGGCACGCACTTGGGCGTTCAGAAAATTTGGCACGGCAATGGCTGCCAAGATTCCAATAATCGCGACGACGATCAATAATTCAATTAACGTGAAAGCGTGTCGTTGCATTGACTTTTTGTCCTCCCGAAATATGTGACTACACTTACATGGATATCTTTACCAATTGTTTTTGATGAGATCAAGGGCTTGTCTTTTTCTACCCGCCAAGAATCGTTGGTAAGCCAGCGGGAACATTACCACCGGTGAGGCCGACATCGCCTTGGCTTTGGATGCCGTTCGATGGATTGTAAACGAGTGCACCGTTGGGTTCGTTGTAATAACCGTTGGTTCCCCCCGACCAGCTCATGGCTTCGTCGATGCTCAGGCCGTTGTTGAGAATCTGGCCAAAAATCCAGTCGAGTGAACTCGATTTCCGATCAGGGCCGAAACTGAAAATGATGAACATATCCCGATACAGTTTCGATCCTTCGAAATGAGGATGTTCATATCCGTGATACTGATAGTATCCTCTCGTATTCCATTGATTCTGCCCCGATATCGGCCCGAAAGGATTTACCAGCCTCGAATTGGAAATATAGGCAACCGGTGTGGTCAGTAAATCCAGCATTTCGGCATTCATGTCGTGTGATAACCAGGTGCCAAAACCGGTCGTCACTATTTTGGCCGGATACCCCGGTTGATCCAGATGATACATCTCGCAGGCGCTGCCGACGGCTTTCAAATCGGATGTCACCCGTGCTACCTTCGCACGCACCTGCGCATTGATGAAATTCGGAACAGCGATAGCGGCGAGAATGCCGATAATCGCCACGACGATCAGCAGTTCAATGAGAGTAAATGCTTTTTTCACGATAGGGTCACCGTTGGTAGCATTTTTTGATAATGTCAAAATATCATGTTTTGGGATATGGGGGAAGATGACATAGCAATCAATTTAAGAGTTGCTTTGCTTCCGTGAAACAAGGCCATGTTGTTATCAAAGGTTCATACGGTAAAAACCTTGCAGCATCCACACAGATTGAATGCAGGGAATCATCCTTGTCCAAAAGTAGCAGGTAGGGTTAAATGATAATGAAACCCACCATCATATCTATGTTTAAAAAAAACACATTTCTCTTTACCTTGTGGAAGCTATATACCTGCGCATTGAAGTTTCGACATAAAAATGATTTCACCCTTTATTCAA
>CAZXSQ010000499.1:0-4665 GCA_964643335.1 uncultured bacterium | reverse complement strand
GCGAAGAGCCTCCTCCGGTGTCTCATACCGCTCAAATAAACTATCCAGGTGAGAAATTTCGAACAGATGCTGCACCATTTCGTGTATTTGGCCGGCAAGTACAAACCTTTTGGTATCTTTTTCTGCCAATTGAATCCCTTCAACCAATGTTGCAAGCCCGGAACTGTCCATATAATTTACATCGGATAGTTCTACGATCACTCCTTTAACACTCATCTGAAAAGCCGAATGAATTGCTTCTCTTAATTGAGGCGAATAAAGCATATTCACTGCCCCGGACACTTTCAACACAACCATTTCTCCAGTATTAGAGATTTCCAACTTCATCGGATTAGTGATCACAGTATTTTCAAACTCCTTCAAAGCAATTTATCCACTATCTCTATTACTTACATCTCACTATTTTATTCGTCTCCTGAATATAAGATACTGTATATCCATCAAATTCTAGGTGAAGTTAAGTTCCCTCTCAATAGACAATTATTGTTGATTTTTTTAATGATTTATACTGGTAAGCAAATCGTAATATTCTTTCATGGTCATGGTTTTATTCTTTTCTAAAATGGTTCGCACCTTTCTTTCCGTCGTTTTAATGCCGAACCAGTGAATTAAGCTTAATTTCAATGGAAGGTGGGTTTTGGGGTGCTCAGGAACCAATTCCCAGGGGTGAATATAGATAACCGGAGGAAACCCTTCAGCCTGATACCTCTTTCGCGCCCATTCAATATACATTTCGGGCAATATCCGTAAAGTTCCTCCACCACCAGTGGGGAAACGCTTATTTAATATTTGGATAACGGCAGGAGGGATTTCCAAAAGCTCATAAAGTTGATATGGATGGCGGGGAGCATATTTGTCACCGTACAAATATGTCTGATGTGGACAAATCGAGGAATCGTAAATGATTCCGTTTTTGTGTAGAACATCAAACTGCCATTTTTTGTGGATTTGCAGAGAAAAAGCGGGGGCCCGAAAGCCTACGATGGGATCATCCGGCACAATTGTTCGTAAAATACCTAGACTTTTGGAAATATTCGATTCGAATTCCTTTTCATCCATTTGCTGCACAAACATATGATTGTAAGAATGTGATCCGATTTCATGCCCTTCCTCCATCGTCCATTTTACGAGCTGGGGGTAACGTTCGGCAAGCCAGCCCACGAAAAAGAAGGTTCCTTTCGCACCATAATGGGAGAACAAATTCAGGCAGCGTTCCATGCCTTGGTAGATAGTAGAAGTATATTGAGGCCAGGTTTCAAAAGGGATGCTTTCCGGACTCATGAAATAATCCTCGACATCCACCGTCAAAATAACAGTGTTATCGAGGAACACAGGTTTAAAATTGCTTACTTCGGTGTAAACAGAGTTCATGATATAATAGTCTTATCCTTATCACGAATATGTCTATGAAATCTGTAAAAAAAAATAAACATATCCAGGAAGATGAAGTTGTAGGAAAAGCTTATGACGCCCGGCTGATGAAAAGGCTTTTGTCGTATGTTCTTCCCTACAAAAAACACCTCATCGTTTCGTTCTTTGCGTTGTTGATCTTCACAGGAATCGAGCTTTTCGCCTCGATTTATCTCTATAAAGTCGCCATTGACCGATTCATTCAAGCCGGACAGGAAGAGGGCTTCAATTTGCTTATTGCAATTTATTTTCTTCTTCTTCTCGCCGTTCTTTTATTCAATTATATTGAATTTTATCTGGTCAATGTTATGAGCCAGAAGGCGATGTACGATCTGCGTACGCATTTATTTCGCCATCTGGAACGTATGTCACTGAATTTCTTCAATCGGAGACCAGTCGGAAGCCTTCTCACCCGAATTACCAGCGACATTGAAGCTCTGGATTCCATGTTCGCAAACTGCATCGTTTTTACTTTTAATGATATTCTAACAATTATAGGTCTTTTGGGCATCATGCTCTATCTCAGCCCCCAGCTTACATTGGTGGCGATGGCGGTACTGCCCGTCATGTTATGGCTGAGTGTTCGATTCAAAAAAAATATTCGCAATTCCTACCGGGACGTCAGGCGCTATCTTTCCCGGATGAATAGTTTCCTTCAAGAAAACATTTCCGGCATGGAGACGGTGCAAATCTTTGGCCGTAAAGAAAAGAATTTCAAGCACTTCGCTTCACTCAACGAGTCGTTCAAGGATGCCAACCTTCGCGGTGTAATGAATTTCGCATTCTTCCTGCCCACCGTAGAGTTTCTTGGATCTTTAGCCATCGCTCTGCTGCTTTGGTATGGCGGCTTGAAAATGCTGAGCGATCCAACCGCGCTTACGTTTGGGACCCTGGCGGCGTTTTTGCAGGCATCACAGAAGTTCTTTCATCCGATTCGCGACCTTGCGGATAAATTCAATATCATGCAAACCGCTATGGCTGCATCCGAAAGGGTATTCAAACTTCTGGATACGAAAGACACTATCGGTGAAATCGAGCAACCTATAAGCAAGCCGGTGAATGGTTCCGTAGAGTTTCGAAACGTATGGTTTGCCTATAACGAAGGCGACTGGGTTTTGAAAGATATTTCTTTTACCATTCCCAAAGGCAAAAAAATAGCTTTGGTGGGCGCAACCGGATCAGGCAAAAGCACGATTATCAATCTCTTGTTCCGATTCTATGATATCCAGCGGGGTGAAATCCGGGTTGATGACATCAACATCAAGAATTACGCCTTGAAAAACCTGCGTTCTCAAATGGGATTGGTTTTACAGGATGTGTTCCTGTTTTCGGGAGATATCGCGGGAAACATTGGTTTGGGACGGCCAACCGTGCAATATGAAGATATTGTCGAAGCGGCCGAAGCAGTTCAAGCTCATAAATTCATTGAAAAAATGCCATGGAATTATAAGGCGGAAGTCAAAGAACGGGGGTCTTCTCTTTCTGCCGGACAAAGGCAGCTGCTCTCTTTGGCCCGTGCGTTGGCCATAAATCCAAGTATCCTCGTGCTGGACGAAGCCACGTCCAGCGTGGATACTGAAACCGAGTTTCTCATACAACAGGCCCTTGATCAACTAATGGAGGGACGAACAAGCCTTATCGTCGCTCATCGATTGTCCACCATTCAGAAGGCCGATGAAATTATTGTTTTGCATAAAGGTGAAATTGCCGAACGGGGAACGCATCAGCAGTTACTGAGCCAAGGCGGACTCTACTACCGGCTTTACGAATTGCAATATAAAGATCAGTCAATACCACTGGCACAATCAATGGCATCTTGAAGAAGAAACTATGGACAAATTGCACAACAAAGTCGTTTTCGTGACCGGAGGCAGCCGAGGGATCGGATTTGCCATTGTAAAACGATTGGCCGAGCGTGGAGCCAAGGTTTCCTTCTGCGCCCGTAAAGAAAATATATTGCGCGAAGCAGAAGCCCAAGTGAAAGAGATCACGCCGGATGTTTACGCTTTTCCCGCTGATATCACTGACGCCCAGACCATCCAACAAGGCGTATCTGAAATCGGGAAAAATTTTGGCCCCATCGATATCCTGGTGAACAATGCCGGCATCTATATTCCAGGAAATGTAGTTGACACGGCGCTGGAACAATGGGAAAAACAATTCGCCATTAATTTAAAAGGGGCATTTATCGTGTCCAAAGCCGTCGCGCCACAGATGATTGAACGCCAGTCAGGAAGAATGATCTTTATTTCTTCCACCATCGCTTTGATTTCGCCGCCTGGTAATTCATGTTACACCGCGACGCAATGGGGATTTGACGGCTTTGTGGGTTGCATCGCCCCTGAATTGTTGGAGCGCGGTATTTATGTTCATACATTGCGTCCGGGTTTTACCGATACCAGTATTTTCGATGAGATCGGGAAGCCCGATATGGATATCGACTGGCTGGATTCAAAAGAAATCGCTGACGCGGTTGATTATTTATGCCAGCTTCCTGATCATGTCCAGGTTCCCGAACTCACCTGCATGACCACTTTTCAGCGGAAAGAGTACTGAGGAAAATTATGCAACCATTTGAAAACGATATTGTTATGATCAGCGGTGGCAGTAAAGGAATTGGTCTGGCAATCGGTAAACGGCTGGGAAAGTTAGGTGCTAAGATCAGTTTCTGCGCCCGAAGTGAACCTGATTTGCGCAAAGCCGAATCCGATCTACGAGCTCAAGGGATCGAGGTTCTTGCCATACAGGCCGATGCCGCCAATGAACAAGATGTAGAACGATGGTTTTCCGAAACGGAAAGTCATTTCGGCTCACCCACCATCCTTGTCAATAATGCCGGTATTTCCGGGACCGGAACATTGATGGAACTAACTGAAGAGCAATGGGATAAGACGATGTCTGTCAACTGCCGGGGAGTCTTTCTTTGCACCCGCCGTGCCTTACCGGCGATGATCGAAGCGAAGAAAGGCCGCATCATCATGATTTCCTCCATCGCTTCTAAATACTTCAGAAAAGGACACGGCCTCTATTTCTCGACGAAATGGGCACTTAATGGATTCTCACACTGCTTGGCCAAGGAAGTGCAGGAGCACAACATACACGTACATCTCATCTGCCCCGGCATGACCGAAACCCGTTTCTTCGACAACATGGGAGGAAGACCCCACCCCTCAGAAAAGGAGTACGCCCCACCAGAATTCTACGCCCACCAGACTGAATTGCTGTGCAGATTGCCGGATTATATAGATACGTTGG
>CAZXSQ010000498.1:0-4671 GCA_964643335.1 uncultured bacterium | reverse complement strand
TGCGCGAAGGGCGGTCAGAATTTCAGTATCAACTTGAGTTGCAAATTTTTCACGCATACTCATCTATTTCCCTTTCATCCGTTTTTATAAATACTATATCTTCTTATTTCATGAAATGTCAAGAAATCCTCATCCGGTCACTCTACTGAAGAAGACAATCAGCTTATTGGGCTGAGGGCCACGTTCATATTTGAGGAATCTTCGTGTGAATTATGCTTCTGAATCGAGAATGTCGATTAAATTTGTTATGAACCCTTTTGGGAACCCTCCGGTTCCTTCTAGGGGCTCCTAAGTCAACTATGTTTCAGATTCTTGCTCTTCAGAAGGGTTTGAAAATACATCATTTAGCTCGATATTCCTCCATATTCCACCACTGGGAGACCTTATTCCCAAGCTGAGGGTCGCGGGTTCGAACCCCGTCTCCCACTTTCCCGATTTCAGATGCTTATTCTTTATGGGCGCTTATGCCCTCCACTTCCTTTTGCGGTTCTTGGATTCTTCGATGGCCTTTTTTGAAATAATCGCGTCTTCCGCCACCTGAAAGTCAAACATTCCTAAACAAATAAAATCTGCGCCGCTTTTGAAGGCGTAGTTGATGCCAACATCCGGGGGAATAGCTCCCGCGGCCAATACCTTGAACGCAATCCATGGGATTTCTACATCTTGCATGAACTCCACAGTCTTTTCGTGATCGTAGCACCATAAATTGTCGTGAAATTTCTGATGGTCATCTGAAAATGGACGATACAATTCTATGAAATGCCGATTTTCTTTCGGATGAGCAGACCAGTAGTTGTCGTGATGAAGGGTCTTAAAATAAAAGTCTGGTTTCACTCCTTCTTTTTCGCAAAACATGATCGGTTCCAACCGATGCGCGCCGATGCCAGCGGGGACGTTGTATTTTTTTATGATTTCAAAGGCTTTGATAATTTGATCCGGTTTTTTCTCGTAATACCAGATGTCGCTGGCGCCTCCCCATACGTAAGCGGCGGACGCACCCAGTTCAAGATGTTCGACCAGTTTTCTTTCGAATTGATTGAAATCCCGGGTAATAACATCCGCCATCCACTTCATCTTCCCTCCCCATTCACTCCAATAGTTCGACAGATTGAAACGCTCAAAGTTATGACTTTTGAGATTGATCATATTGATACCGTATTCTTCGCAAGTACGAAACGTCTTGAATATTCTTTCTTCTGTATTGTAATGGGCGGCGAGTGCTTTGACGTAAAGCAAATCTCTGGCATGCATATTCATGCTAATCAAATTGCTGCCGATGAAAAGACGGCTGACGCTCAGGTCGCCGATGCGTCCAACCGGCATATTTTGAGCATTTGAATCGGAGTGGCTGGTGGTGGTCGTTTCGTTTGCAGAACCGGCTGCTAAGGTTGGTGCCATCAAAATCGATCCTGCTTTGACTGTGGATTTGACAAATTGACGCCGTGTTTCTTTTGTGGGTTGATTCGGAGTCGTAGGATCTTTTGGAGTGTTCATTTGGATTGCCTCTTTAATATTCAAAGTTGATTGAATTATGGTTATGTCAATTATATTCGTCATGGCTTATGAAGGAAAGTGATATGGTTTAATACATAATTGCGGATTTATGTATTTTGATGGAATTGTGAGGATGCAAATAACTGATATGATTACATAACATAGTTATTCATTGTGCATGATAACTCGAACCATTTGATTTTTTTGATGGAATAGAAATAGAATTCTAGGAAAGCGGCTATGATGAATCACATGAATTGCGGATTTACACTTATCGAACTGCTCATAGTTGTCGCCATTATAGGTTTACTGGCTGCGATTGCTGTTCCGAATTTTCTAAATGCACAGACACGGGCGAAATTGGCTCGGTGTATGTCCGATATGAAAGCACTGGGAACGGCGATCGATCTCTACCGGCAGGATAATAATCATTATCCACCACAGCATCCTGAGGGGAGAGATTCAAGCCATTATGTTGGGGGGAATCTGAAGAATTGGGCGCGTTTGTTCCCTCTGACGGCGCCTATGGCGTACATGAGTGCGTTGCCCGCCGATCCGTTCAAGAAATATCCAGACCAATTCGATGAGTTTGGTCCGATGACATACAGTTATGCAGTCAAATACGACCGTCTTAACAATCAAGCGGCAATCGATACGTGGAGCCGTTCACGTTCCGAGTGGGTTTTAGACGGTTACGGTCCAAATCAAACATGGGATTGGCAGTTTCCCTACGCGGTAACGAATGGTCTGATATCACGGGGGAATGTCCTTTTGTGGGGGCCAGGAAACACGTTTGGATATCCTCCCAGTGGGAGACCGTTTGGGAGTTAATTTTTATTGAATGGATTAATTCAGTCTATTTTACAATGTAAACAATTGTGATATTGACTTTTCCCATTATTTCCTGTAACACATTTTATGCATGAAATGAATTTCTCAAGGGAAAGGAAGGACATGAATCAACAAAGCGTTCCACCGGTACCATTCAGAATAACGATAGGTGTCACGGGCCATAGAGATATCCAATCGGATGACACGATAAAAGAAACGATCGACAAAATACTGGATGAAATTCAGACTGAATATTCACAACAAAGTGAAGCAGAGATTCGGTTTTGTGTGTTATCACCCCTTGCTGAGGGGGCAGACCGGATTGTAGCCGAAACGGTACTGCAAAGATCCGATGCAATTCTTCGCGTTGTGCTTCCAATGACTCTGGCGGATTACTTTGAAGATTTTGAACAAGAAAACTCTCACAAACAATTTTATCAACTCTATAATCAAGACAAGTCCCCACTTTCCTTAAGAAATAAATCATTGAAAGATGAGTTTCCTCAGGAGATGATTCGGGTGGCTAAAAATCAAGCTTATCGCGACGTTGGTCAATTTGTGGTGGACCATTGTGATTATTTAATAGCAATTTTCGACGGCACCCTTGCAAAGGGAGTTGGAGGAACCGGTGAAATTGTTGATTACGCCAGAGAAAAAGAGTGCCCGATTTATATTATCCATCCGGAAAGAGCGTCCGAATTTAAAAAAGAAGAAGGGAAGGGAATCACCGAGCAATTATTTCAAAACATCCAGAAATTCAACTTAGAATTAAAAAACAGAGGCGTTCTGGAACCAGATGTTCAAAATACTTTTAACCAATTTTTTTCTTACGCGTTGGAGGAGGAAGATTTTCATGATTTCTCAGTATTTTGTCAAAAAGTAATCGAACAACAAGACCGTGATAGTACTTCAGCTGGTGTAAAAATATGGTCAACACTATCAGAAAAAGGAAGGGACACAGCACAGAAAATTGCACAAAAGCAAAAAGTCTACCGTTTAGAAAAATACGATTTTGTCGATGAACTCAATGTAATCATTAATAAAGCGAACTTATTTGAACTTAAAGAATTTCAGAATTATGAACTTACTGAAGACCTTCAAAAATGGCTACAGGAGGAGAATCGTGAAGGGCAACCGCAATTGCAGATCCAAAAAATGAATCGATCCGTTTTGCAATCCGAGTTTTCGGATACATTGAAAAATCCTGAAGTAGATGAGTTGCCAACCGGTGTAAAAACAAGCGTCAAACATAAATTGTTACCTTATTTTACTTTCGCAGATTCCATGGCGTTAAAGTATCAAAAAATTTATCAGCGGGTAGGTTTATGGGTTTTTTTATTGGCTTTTTTAGCTGTTGCGTTAGTTGGTTTTGGATCGATATTTTTTGAGTCCATTTGGTGGGTGATCTTGGTAGAGTTAATTATTCTCTGCAGTATTAATGTGTTAATTTTTTGGGCTGATTCAGTAGTGCGGTCTCATAGTCAGTATTTGGAATTTCGTTTCTTGGCGGAACGCGTGCGTTCATTTATAAACCTTGCCGCTTGCGGTTTAGAACCCTCCACCATCCATCTTTACCGCCGTCAGGACGAAGAAGAAAAGGTGCGTGAAAATAAATGGATGCTCTTAGCGGCTCAAGAGATATGGAAACAATTATCAGATGATGAAGCCTGGCAGCAAATTATTCAAAAAGGGTATGTGAATGAAAAGTTTAGGACTCTGAGCAGATACGTTACCAAGAAGTGTTTAAACGATCAGATTCGGTATCATTACAAGACCGCCCGGCGAAACAAAAAGATGAGTAATTCTTTTGAAAATTCTGGGGAATATATATTTTATGGAGCCATCATTGTGGCTTTGATCCATCTTCTGGTTTCATTTTGGGTTCCACATTTAATTCCTCATTATTTGGATCAGTTGTTAATTTTTCTAGCGCTGATTCTACCGGCATCCGCTGCCATGTGTGAAGCGATCCGTTCGCATCGAGAGTTCAGACGGCTTGCGATACGGAGTCAAAGAATGGAACTGGAGTTGGAAGGATTGAAAAAGAACTTCACGATTCTTTCTCTGGAAAAATATGAAGAGTCCATCAGGGAAATCAATCAAAAACTATTGGAAGAAACCGAAGATTGGATCGCGCTAATGAGTTATGCGAACCTTTACAAGGCTGTATGAAATATCAGTTAAACCATGGATTTATTCCGGTCAGAAAAGTTTTTCCAGTAACGTTCCAATGCCAGATCGTTGTTGAAGACAATTGTATACTTATAAAAATCGGTATTGGAGATCCAGGCGTATGCACTGGATTCTTCATTCAGTTGAATCTGTCCTTTAACTTTACATTCAAAA
>CAZXSQ010000497.1:0-4689 GCA_964643335.1 uncultured bacterium | reverse complement strand
CGTAAGATACTCAAATAACTTGTGTTACACATATATTGAGATTGGTTTTAAAGGTAAACACCTTCGATAGTGGGAGAAATTCGAATGTGCGGATTAACCACCCCTAAAAAAGTTATATTTTGGGCTTTTTTGTTGGCTTTTACGCTTATCCCTTTGGCTGATTCGTGGGGGAAATCAGTTGAATGGTACTTGGTGTGGACAGATGGGGAGGAGATAGAGTGGGGAAACTGGATGAGGATGTGGAATCAACAGCCACCGGAACAAATTAAAGTGGTGCTGACCGATTTTTCTCCCGGCGAAGAAGTTTCTTATAATTGGTATCGTGAGATTACCAGCGATCCGAACTTAGCAGATCGTATCATGAGTGGAACCGGCACTTATACGGTACAAGGTCCTGGTCCGGAAGAAGAGTTTTATTTTGAGATTCCTCTGCCGGTTCCCACGCCCGAAGGATGGGGGGAGCCTAACGAATTCAATTTTTACACCGTTACCTTAAATGCAAGTATTGATGGTTATATACCGGCCTCGGAATGGTACCACTGGTGGATGTATACTCCGATAGAGCAAACGGGAACCTGCGAAAGTTTAACAAAAAACGGCGTGGACGCTCCCGATCCGGCTCCAGCCCCGAACACCTGGACAATGCCGTGGGGCACTCTGCAGCAAGGGATTTCCAATCCCCAATATTCGGAAGAATTGGGTTGGTATGATGAAATTATCGTGACGGTCAAGGATATCAATTTGCCTGTCAGCTGGCATTGGCTTCGTGAAATTACCAATGATACTGTTGTCCCCGATCTGGAAGCAAGCGGTTATATTCTCCCTGCACCGCAAGAGGTAACTTCACCAAGTATTGATGGTTCTATTGGGGAATGGGATTTGACCAATGATTTCTATGCAAACATGTACCGTGCAGGCAACCCGAGCAAACCCATCGAATCCATCCTTTATCTTCAGTATGATGTGGCAAACGATTTGCTTTATGCGCTTGTATTGTCTGTTGAAGGCACGCATGTCCTCGAAATGGAGGCCGACGCTTATATCAAAATAGACGATGTGAAGAAAGTCGACGGCTTTTCCGGCAATGATGGTATCCCCCCCGATTTTGGATGGGTTTATATAGATGATGTATTGAGAGGTTGGGAAGCGGTAATCTCTCTTCCTTCCGGTAACTATGGCTTGAACGTTCATACTCAAGTTTATGACGATAACGAAGCCCAAACATCCGCGGTTGAAAATAGAAATATTCCTTTGGATTTAACCAGCTGGGAGTTACCTGAAGGAGAAGTTGTCCAACAATTCACTTTGAATATACCTTATCCCGAGCCGGGCTGCGGATGGGGGGCTCCAAACGCCTCGGGATTTTATGAATCCCAAACAAAACTGTGGCTTTCACTTGGAGATGACCAGGTCTGGGAATATTCATGGTTTCCGCAAAATCCACCCTGCCCTGAAGACCTTTTTATTCCACCGGATGAAGTGGCTTATAAGAGCACCTCAGATTATCCCCCTTTAGATTTTCCTGGCTATGAATGGCCAGAAGAGGGATTTTCTGAAATGCCGGACTATATGCTTCCGCTTTCCTCTTATTTCAAGTCCGTTTTGATTACCGATGGTGTGGAACGCGCTTTTCCCGGTTGGTGTGTCGATTTATTCACTTTATTGGAATTCGATGAACTGTATACCGGAGGTGAGGTGACCTTGCACCGAACGTTGAATCGGGACGACGATGGAGACGGATTTGCCGATGTCGATCCCGAGACCGGAACGACATCCAATGTCTTGATCAATATCAACGGTGATATCATCGGTGCTCCTGAGAATCTGGCGCGTGTCAACTACATCATGAATCAATATTACCGTGGTGCTTATGAAGATTACGGCGTTACTTTTGCAGAAATACAAGCGGCCATATGGGATTTACTTTCCATTGGGCAATCTCCGGAAACAGGATATAGCCATATCGAAGTGGATCCAGAAACGGGAATTGGAACCGGAGGTTTGATTAGTTGGGACGATGTTTTGAAGGAAATCGTCATACAAGATGCAATGCAGGAAGGCATTCAGGAGTTCAGTCCCGCCAACTGCGAATTGATTGGGGTCATCGTCCAAACCGGGGAAGGACGCCAGACAGTCATGATCATGGTTCCATATTGTTTCTATAAATGGCTCGAATCGGCGGCTTTGATGGTGGACGGCGCCCAAACCTATGAGGATGCATTAGCTGCCCATGATTTTATCGTACCCGGCGGAACAGGACTCGTGGCTGCCGGTACAGGTTTGTTCTCATTACCAGGCACTATTGATATCGATGTACCAGGGGAAGTGGTGCGAGCTTTATTGTACTGGGATGGAGAATCGGCGCATGGTATCCCGCACGGTGTCATCGATCCGATAACGGTCAACGATCAGGAAAAAAATGGAATCCTGATCGGGGGACCAAGGAAATTTTTCTCATCCGGCGGAAACGGCGATATTATTTTCCAAAGTTATCGTGCCGATATAACCGATTTAGTTTCAGAAGGTTCGAATACTCTTGTGATTGACGGTTTTGACTTTCAATATCCGAATAATCCTGGTGCCGACGGTGGAGGAGTTTTAGTTATTTATCGTGATTTGTATGGAGATAGTGAAATCATGGTTCGGGACGGTCAGGATTTGGCATATTGGAATTTTTCCGAACCTTTAGATACCACTGTTCCCCAAACGTTTACCTTTACGGCCAAGGACTACGAACGAACCGCCCGGCTTGTTTTACTCGTTGGCAGTGTCTCGAGTGGAGATCCGCGGCCGACGGTTGTCCGGGTAACCGTGAATGGAGAAATTACCGAATTCGTCGATACATTGGGCAGCCACGATGGGCCGGAATGGGATACGGAATGGTTTGATCTATCTATACCTCCCAGTGCGGACTCATTGACGGTGGAAATCATTTCGACACCTAGTTCCGAACCCAACGGTGCTTCTCTCGCTTGGATTTGCAGTGGTTTATCCGTTCCACTACAACCCCCGGCTCAAACTTCGACTTTCCTTTTGATCGACGAAGACAGTATCGATAACGGGAACGCACCGAATTTCTTTTTAGACACAGATATCAATGACGATGTTGCGGCTGTTGGACTTCGCGATCCTCTCCCATACTTTGCCAGTCATATTGGTGATCAAATTACCTTGTTCACCGGAGAAGTCGGAGATGAAGGATGGTTCGCCTTAAAAACACATCCTGCAACCTGGGATGACGCTGGTCCAACCAATGCCGGTTTGGAGAACTATATTCAAGCGGGACCAGGATTGGGTTCCGGAGTGAATCCGGAAGCATTGCTGGATGGTATTTTGAACATCACGCCTTTACGTGCAACTGCTTTGAAAATCCTGGAAGGGCGGAGAATCAGCGCCATCGTTTATGATCGTGATGTCAGCATAAACTACGATCCACTACAAGGACATCTCCAAGGTGCTAATCTAGGGATCGTTGCATTTCGAGTGATATCGGTCACTTCAAACACCGAATATTCTTCTTCTTCCTTACCCAAAGTTACAGTCGAAATTCTTGATACCGATGTCGTCTTTGCTGAACCGAAAGCACTGTTTACCGATGCGCCGGAGCCAATATCTTCCTCGGAACCATTCGACGTTGACCCGGTTCCCTCGGTTGAGGAGGACATGGTTGCATTCTGGAGATTGAACGAGGGAATCGGCATTGTTGCCGGCGATAGTTCGGGCCATGGCAACAACGGGGTATTAATGAATAATCCGTTCTGGACAACAGGAAAATATGAAGGCGGGATATCCTTGGACGGTTATGACGACCATGTGGATGGTGGGAATCTTGATGTTGAAGGCAATGAATTGACGTTAACTGCCTGGATCAAAGCAGATAGTTTCGATCATTTATCCGGTCATGATGCCCGAATTATTTCTAAAGCGGTAGGAACTGGTGAACAAGATCATTATTGGATGCTGAGTACCATCGAATCTGGTGGAGCAGACCGGTTACGTTTTCGACTAAAAACCGGCGGAAGTACATCAACTCTCATTGCATCGTCCGGCAATTTGCAGCCGGAAGTCTGGACGCATGTCGCCGCAGTTTATGACGGAAGCAATATGATTCTTTATAAAGACGCCCAGGTAGTAGGAAATGCTTCCAAATCCGGAACCATCGATACCAATAACTCGGTTCCGGCTTGGATCGGTTCGAATCCGCCTTTGGCCACCAGCCGTCCATTCGATGGGGACATAGATGAAGTCTGCATCTACAACCGGGCTTTGAGTCAATCGGAAATTCAAGACCTGGTTGATGGTGTCGGCCTGCCAACTCTGACTCCCACTCCGACTGCGTCACCGACACCGACGGCTACCCCAACTCCGACTCAAGACCCGTCTATTACTCCAACTCCGACTCCCACTCCTACCCCAGGTGATCTGACGGCCTATTGGTCAATGGATGAAGGCAGTGGTACAACTGTCGTGGATGAATCCGGACAAGGTTATACGGGAACTTTACACGGAGCGGCCTGGGATAGTGGAAAAATCAATACCGGCTTGTCATTCGATGGCAACAACGATTATGTGGATGCAGGGACTTTCGACATCGATGGAAATGAATTGACCATCGCCGTGTGGTTCTATGCTGACCGGTTCAATAATCTCAGTGGCTGGGATGCCAGGTTATTGTCAAAAGCAACGGGC
>CAZXSQ010000496.1:0-4690 GCA_964643335.1 uncultured bacterium | reverse complement strand
AGAAAAAAGAGTATTGTAATTTGTGTCTTTAACTTGCCAAGCCATGGTTGACAATCTCTATGGTGTTTATACTAAATTTTAGTATAGTATCTCAATAATAACCATCTTTCTTTTCAGTAAAAAATTATAAATTTTCAAGGCATAGATTGATAACATGGAATGCTCTATGTAAAGAAATTCTGATCATTCCGTTTGAAGGTGCTTATCAAGGAAGGACAACGTCTGCGTTTCTATAAATGGAAATAAGATCATGCCAGTGTACAGTGCTGCGGAATAATGGCCGGCTGGGATATAAATGGTTTTAGGGTACCCCAAAGCCTCGCGAAGCAGTTCTCCGTTCTCTCGTGGAACGGTCGCATCCATTCTGGATAAGATTAAAAGAGTGTTTGCAGGATCGACATACGGAGCAAAAGACAAAGGTTCAGTTACAAAAATCCGGCGTAACTCCTCTTCAGTACGGTTTAAGTCCCATTGATATTGCTCCATCAATTGCTCACGGATTTCTACTAATTTATCCTCATTGCTGGTCATGAAAATGGAGGCGAGATCACCACCGGAGAGTGCAAAAACATTGGCTTTCAACCGGTCATCGATTCCTGCCAGCACTACGTTTTTTATCCCCCCATAACTGATCCCGAAACTCCCCAAGAAATCACCATCCACTTCGGGCTGTTGGCTTAGCCATTCTAAAGCTACTCGGTCCCGAATCACGGCATTACGAATTCTGTTTTCAAACTCCTTCGGATTAGTTACATCCGCTTTCAAATCAGGAGGCCGTTGCACCACGATGCAATGATATCCATGCTCTGAAAAATAACGGGCAAAGTGATAGGATACCTTGTTGCGCCCACCCAAAATCGGAGAGATTAAAAGCCCTGGATGACTTCCTTCATCTAGACATTCGAAAAAATCCATAATCAGAGGAGACTGTTTTGAATCGTTGGTTTCGGATAATTGAATGCGGATTCTATCAAAAGCTTTGTGTCCTTCGATCCAAAGAATTTTCCAATTTCCCGGATAGCGATAATAATCCAGGAGTTCTTCTGATGGTTCTGACACAGTGGTTTGAGGACTTTTCATACTAACAGTGGCGCAATTGTGATAAAAAATCAGTGCAATGGCTATCAGAGAAATTTTCAAAAACTCATAAGAAGAGTTCCAATGTATCTTGCCGGTAAACAGTTTTTTTCGTATCATAGTCTTATAATCGCTTTTTAGTTATGCGAATTTCTTATCCGGAGGAAAAGATGATTTATCGCCGTCTCTTTTTATTCATTACGATAGGTGTTCTCTGTGTTTCAGTCATGGGGTGTGCAACCTCTCAAAAAGTCACTGTCGATGATGAAACCATTGCGAACCAAATCAAGACGGAACTGGAATCCCCTGCGGGACCGGAAGGGCCATTTGAGATTGATATTCTAGTCAAAGAAGGTACGGTTCAACTTGATGGTGAAGTCAAATCCATCCAAGCCAAAGAAAAAGCCATGGAACTGGCCCAAAAAACAGAAGGGGTCAAGGATGTAAAAAGTTTCCTGATAACAAAATGAAAAAAGAAGTCAACAATTCCACAATCGAACTTGTCCAAGGCGACATAACACAGCAGGATACTGACGCCATTGTCAATGCCGCTAACTCCAGTTTATTAGGCGGTGGTGGTGTGGATGGTGCAATTCATCGCGCCGGCGGACCTCAAATTTTAGAAGAATGCAAAAAGCTGGGTGGTTGCGATACCGGAGACGCCAAAATCACTTCCGGCGGGAACCTTAAAGCCGCATATGTCATTCATGCTGTAGGGCCTATTTATCGCGGCGGGAATTCCAACGAAGCCAAGCAGTTGGCATCATGTTATTGGCGAAGTATGGAAATCGCAAAAGATAAAGGGTTGAAATCGATTGCTTTTCCCTCCATAAGCACCGGTGCTTATGGCTACCCCGTGCAGGAAGCCGCTGAAATAGCCCTGCATGTTGTCCACGATTTCATTAAACAAGAAAATACCATTCAATTGGTGCGCTTTGTGCTTTTTGATAAAGGCACATTCCAGGCCTATTCAGACGCTCTGAATAAAATTGGTTAGATTTCTTTTCAGTGCAGCATCCAGTCAATCACGCTTACGGATTCGCTATAATTGATAATCAACTTCGGTCTGAGTTCAGGATTTTCCGCTTCACTGCTTAAAAAACGATGCCCCTGCCAATCCGCATCTTTGGTCCGCAGCATCAATCCATAATTCGGATACACATCTGATACCCATTCTCCCACCAATTCCGTCAGGTTCCACTCAATCCACCCCACACCGGTGTAATCAGGTATAATCGACACGGTATATTCCTTGGCGTCGAAATCACCTCCTGGCGAATTCCATGGAATGCCTGGGGAGGCATGTGTCCAAGTCGCTCCATCGGGACCATAAAAATCATGGGGATATGGATTATCACCCGTTCCCTCCGTCCAAGGCGATGTGATGCGGTGTACAGCCACCGTTTGCGGTTCTTCGGAATATTCTTCTTCGAATTCATATAAGGCCAGTCTTGCCTGGCTGATATACATATTCGATGGGATAACCTCCAAGTCGAACTGTATTAAAAGCCGATGGCTTTCTTCAAAAGAACGATAGGTTGAAAGGTAAGGTGCTCCACCCATTTGGGTATTCGTCTGCCAAATCTCCGTGATGATCGTATCTTTAACACCCGTGTAGTCCTCATTGGGGAGAATCCCCTCTTGAAAAGTCAACGTTCCCTCCCCACTGACAGGAGTCGGCGTTGGGATAATTTGTGTTGCTGTGGGTGTCGCCGTCGGCTGAGGAGGTAACGGTGTAGACGTCGGAGTGGGCAGCAATTGAGACTCGGTAGGCGTCGGGGTGACCTGCGGCTGTGATTCTGTGGGTGTAGGGGTAGTTTCCGCTGCAAACTGAGAGTGGAAATGAATGAAGATAGTTCCCGCTGCCACTGCATTGACCAGTTCTTTGCTGGAATGGTAGTGCGTCCGGTCGTCTCGATAAAATGGATCTACACTTCCCGTATTAAAGCACGGAGCTGCATAGTTATCCAACCAATCCCGGTCGCCCGTTACGGCATATCCTAAAGCAAAGGCGTCGGCTCCCAGCAACATCCAGGCATTGATCTCTTCACCCGTACAGCCCGAAAACCACGCCCGGTCACCCTCGCGCTCCAAATGAGCCCCCATCGCTTCGAGGCCATGAAGCATCGCTGTTTCCGCCTGAGCATTGACTGGGTGGCCGCACTCTCTCGCCGTCAAAATATACTCGCCCAGCGCGCGGATGAATAACGCAGTCTGCCAAGAACCGCATTCAAACTGCTCGTTTCGGGCGCAGAGGTACCACTCGGCTACTCGACCAGCGGCATCCAGATACGCAGGGTCACCGGTCAATCGCCACGCCCACACTAAAATCCGAGTACTGTTTGCGGCTGGCCGTATGCTCATAAAGTCATCGTCAACCGCATATCCCTCACCGGTGCCGCCGCCCCAGGCTTGTGTTGCGCAGGGGGAACCGGAGTTTAGAATCCTCCACAAGGTGTTTTCCGCCATCTCGATCGCAGACTCTCGCACGGCTTCATCACCAGTGAGTAAAGACCATGCTGTCATTCCAGTAAAACCATAATACAGATCAGGATGTGGATTGTTACAATTTCGGTGCGGATTCGTCAGGCCGGATTCATCATGCAAACTGTGCCCCCAAGCACCACCTTGATGCCATATGCGATCGCCGTTGTAGTCTTGAACAGTCGTGTGGAAAATATCGATATCCGCAAAATGACGGTTGGAGATTTCCGCCCAATGCCGCCAGTCGGCTCCGCCGGTACGCAGTGCCTGATGCAAAAATCCGAGAGAGACATCGTATTTCAAATTGACCGGGCTGCGGCCATCCTCAAAGTCAGTGGGGAGATCGCCGTAATCCATCCACCCGAACATATCCCACATTTCTTGCGCATCATAGATGCTGTTTGCCAAGCCGTCCAAATTATCACGTGTTGGATCGAACTGGGCATCGAGATAATCTTCATAAGCGAAATAACGCCCTTCAATACGCGGTCCCACATAGCCTATCGCATGAGTTTGCCGCAGCCATGCAAAATCCGGATGTGCAAATGCAGCACGTGGCGAAGGTTGATCGGGATTCACTGAAATCCACACATCGTGCGTTTTTTGTTCCCCAGGTCGCAATCGGTGGCCGATGCTGAACTCGCCGGGCAATATTCCAAACTCGAGCTGGTTATTTCTCGCCCGCAATGCTTTGGGGAATAATTCACGGAAATAAGGAACATCGAAACGAACGCCTCCCGCAGCCAAAGCGCCATCAGCAGCGTCTCCGGTCTCCACTTCAACACCATTCAAAAGACGCACATATCCACGCCGCGTTACACCGGTCTGCATCCGCAATCCTTCCATACCGGCCGCCTCTCCAAGATCAGTCCTTGCGTAGAAATTCCAATTGTCCGTTCCACTCGAATCTTGATAAAGAATTTCGGTATGTGAAGGAGGATTCTGCAACTGCAGTGCCCAGGTTATATCGTCAAAGACAATTGTATTTGGACAATCCAATCCCTGAATCACCGGTTGATTCGGCTGGACGCCGCATTGGCCGTTGGACGCATCCGGCGCTTCCGATCCAAACACAGCGTCATTGTGGTTCACCAACGTTATGCGCACACCCCAGAATCAACTTTGTGCC
>CAZXSQ010000495.1:2043-4717 GCA_964643335.1 uncultured bacterium | reverse complement strand
GGGCATGGGGTGACCGTTCAAGGTGAAGTAATCGTCAACATTGCCCTTACCACCATCCCATACGATAACATGGAATACGGCTTGCTGGATGTTTTGCGGATCATAATCAATAGGAATACTGCATGTTTTCAAGCGATCGGCTCTTGACCAGAATGGTGTGGGTAAATCCTTGGCTGAGCATAAAACCACCTTACCGTTTCTTACAGGTGTTTTTAAACCTTCAGTTGGAGCTGTTTCATAGATCAAATTTTTTTGATTCTTAAAATGAACAATCGCTTTTACCGCCATATTGTCTTGGTTTGGAAGCATGGAGATATCCCATAGGGCAGAAAATGGGGCTTCATTGTCCGTGCCGATGATGGCGACAGGTTCACGTTCTTTGGTGAAACCGTGCCAGTCTTCATATTCGGTGTTTCCGTTCTCATCATAGCCGTAATAAAAACCTTTGAATTCGACCTTGGAAATCCCGTCAGTAAACTTTTCTTTGCATTTGAGAGTCAATTCGATCCTTTCATTATCTTCAAGGAGTTCGGCCTGTACTACCGGATTGAATTCAGCTAGCCCTGCTGCGGTCAAATCTGGATGGTCTTTTTTCAAAACAGCACGCAAACAGGCGTTATCGACAATGTAGTGTCCCCAGAATGTATCTCCCTGGCCGCAGGCAAATTGAAGTGCGTTGTATCCATTTACCAAATCGGTGATCTTCAGTGGCACCGTGGGATACATATAAGTGCAGTTGTGTTCGGCGGTGCCCACTTCGGGCAGCATATAGGTTGTGCGGCCATTTGGGGTTACCCGTTTATTGGTTGTGCCCGGATGGCCTCCCCATATTTCTGCATAGAGTTCAGCGCTTTCCAGCTGGAATAAATTTTCCTGCATCAGAATCTGCATCATACCGTTTCCTGTGGTTTCGGAGCGTTTTCCAAAAGATGGATGGAGTACCGCTTCAGGGGCATTTACTCTGAATCTGGAAGTGAATAAGGGATTGCCATCTTCGATACCGATTTTGAACCAATACTCGCGTATGAACCGGCCTTCCGGTTTTTCATTCGTATCGGCGCAAGAGGTATAGCCAGGTAAAAATAAAAACAGATTTAACGTTATGAGCATTTTGAACAGGATACGTTTGTGCACAGTATTCCTCCGTTTCAAACAGAGATATCTTTATTTTTTATTAAACCATTGAGTGTGAAATATGCCTTCCTTATCGGTTCGTTGATAAGTGTGTGCTCCAAAATAATCCCGTTGTGCTTGAGTTAAATTGGCGGGTAATCTTTCTGAGCGATAGGATTCAAAATACGCCAACGAGGCACTTATGGCAGGTATTGGAATTCCGTGCGCGGTGGCGAATGCGGCTGTCCAATGCCAGCCATCGATGCGGGATAGGATATCGTCACGGAAAGATGGAGCCATGAGGAGATTGGGTAAGTCCGGTTGTTCATCAAAGGCTTCGCGGATCCGATCCAGAAATACCGCGCGGATTATGCATCCGCCTTTCCAAATTTTGGCTATATCTTTGTAGTTCAAACCGTAGTTGTATTCTTCCGAAGCGGAGCGCATCAACGCGAATCCCTGAGCGTATGAACATATTTTTGAAGCATAAAGCGCCGACTGCACATGTTCAAGTAAAGTATCGCGGCTGGGGAGTGGGGCTTCCGGCGGAGCGGGATAGAATTCTGCCGCTTTTTTGCGTTCATCCTTCATGGATGAAATAAACCGTGCATCCACGGACGCTGTGATTGTAGGTATCGGTACGCCCAGTTCGAGTGCAATTTGGGATGTCCATTTGCCGGTTCCTTTTTGTCCGGCGCTGTCGAGAATGCGGTCAATCAGTACATCGCCGGTGCCTTGATCGTCGGGGAAATTCACGATTTTCCCGGTAATTTCGATCAAGAATGATTGCAGTTCACCTTCATTCCATTTGCTGAATAGATCGGCGATTTCATCCGGATTAAGATGGAGACCGTTTCTGAGTATATCGTAGACTTCAGCAATCAATTGCATATCGCCGTATTCGATTCCGTTATGGCACATTTTGACAAAATGGCCTGAGCTGCCGCTTCCCATATATTCGACACAGGGGCCAGAGTCGGTTTGGGCGCTTATTTTTTTCAAGATGGGTTCCAATGTGTTGTAAGCCTGCTGGTCCCCACCAGGCATGATACTCGGTCCCCACAAAGCGCCCTCTTCCCCACCACTTATACCGGTGCCGATATAGCGTATGCCGGTATTTTCAAGCTTCTGAATACGGCGATCGGTATCTTTGTAAAAGGAATTGCCGCCGTCGATGAGGATGTCGCCTTCGTCCAGCAGTGAAAGGATTTCATCGATGACCGCATCCACACCGGCTCCCGCTTTGACCATAATCAGTATTTTTCGCGGATGATCCAACGATTGAACAAATTCTTCTAACGAATAGGCAGCGGCGATGTTTTTATCTGTTCCCCGGCCTTCAATAAAGGATTTGGTTTTTGAGCCGGTTCTGTTATAAACGGAAACCGGATAACCATTTCGTTCAATATTCAAGACAATGTTCTCACCCATCACGGCAAGACCGATGACACCAAACTGCTGACCCATGTTTTGTTATCTCCTTTTATCAATTGCTTTTAAACTTTTTTCTATAGCGGGGTGCCCAAAGGGTGCCAAGGGCAAGGCGTAGCCAGCCCTTGAC
>CAZXSQ010000495.1:0-1943 GCA_964643335.1 uncultured bacterium | reverse complement strand
GCTGACCGTAAGCGGTCTTGCCCTTGCCACCCTATCCGTTCTATAGCGGGGTGCCCAAAGGGTGCCAAGGGCAAGGCGTAGCCAGCCCTTGACGTAAATGGCACCTTGTAGCACAACCGCAAGGGCTGACCGCAAGCGGTCTTGCCCTTGCCACCCCTATCCGGACATTTAACTGAGAAAGCAAGCTTTTTTTGTAAACTTTTCAATTAATCAAAAGGCTTATCAGGAGATTCGCCCTCCCTGACATAAATCTCAGAAATTATTAAATGATTAATTGCCAAGTATATACTAAACCCATTTCATTTGGAATTCAAAATCGATATGGCGCTGCAAGGCGGTTTGATAAATGGTGTGTGCTTCTTCTCTCGGCATAAAATGTTCACCAAAGTGTGGTTCGGCATCGCAGATATCTTTAAGCACGTTTAATGACTCCAACGCCATGAGTGCAGCGCCACGGCAGGAAGCCTCTTCAACTTTGGATACATAGACCGGGTGCCCAAGGACATCCGACATGATTTGTATCCAGGCGGGAGAGCGTAACAGTCCGCCACCTGTCGCTACGATGATGTGATCCTTTTGGAAATGCGGACTGAGTAAATCGTGGATCAATTTAAATCGGTAAGCAATTGCTTCCAAACCGGCTTGGAGGATATGAATGGGCTGGGTAGAAATACGCAAACCATGCACAGTTCCCCGGCTGTTGGGATTCCATCGCGGGCTTCTCTGCCCTGCTAAGAACGGCAGGAACGTTAGTCCATGGCCATCCGGCTTGAGTTGCTTTAATTGTGCTTCCATTTCTTCAAGCGGCGGCAGGATATACGTGTGATGTATCCAATCAAAAAGATTCCCGCCATTACTGAGAGCACCGCCTTGGATTGGCCGTTCACTGTCTATGCGATAGCACCATAATCCTTCGGGCGGCTTCCAGTACCGGCCGCGCCAGACGGTTCTCATTGCGCCGGACGTGCCGGCCATCAAGGCGAAACGTCCTTGTGAGGCGCAGCCGCATCCGATGTTGCTACAGGCGCCGTCGCCAAGCGCGGGGAACCAGACTACGTTTTTCAGGGAAGGCCAACGTTCAGAGAAAGCAGGCTGCATTCCGGTTAACCCGTTATTTGCATCACAGAGGGGTGAGAGTTGACCCAATTCGGCGGGGATAGCAGCCAGGGTTTTTGTATCCCAAGCGCATTTGTCTGAATCGAGCAAACCGGATGCCGAGGCCATTGAGTAAGAACACGCTCTTTGACCTAAAACTTTGTAATAGAAATACTCTCCTATCGACATCCAGAATCGAACCTTCGCCGCTTGTTCAGGCATGGCGTGATGAAGCCAGGTTATTTTTGCGGGAAGATAGCTGGCATGAAAAGGGCAGCCGGTTCGAGCTGTGAATTCGAATGGATCTAGTGTTAATTGAGTCAGTATGGTTTCAGGACGGGTATCGCTCCAATTCAACAATGGGGTGCAGGGATTTCCATCTTCGCCGATACCCACCACATTATGCCAGAATGTACAGCAGGCTACTGCCGAAATCGGAATCGGCCTGGCTTCAGCGTCTTTTAAGGTTTGATCGACAGTCTGGTAAATAATTTTGCAGAGATCGTCGGCTTCAATGAACTCTCCACCATCAGGTGTTCTGGTCATGCTATAAAGAATTTGTTTACCACTCTGATCGACTGCCATTCCGGTGTTGTCAAACACTTTGCTTCGCACTGAAGACGTGCCAATATCGATTGAAAGAACGTATGGATTTTTATCTTTCACCTAAATGCCTCTGATTATTTCGTTTTTATCAGATGTCAAAGCATATCGAAATGAACGATACTTGAAAGTGCGGTGGAGTTCAATAGGCCATGGCCATTGTAACGCCGGCATCCTGCCGGCATATGCCGCCGAGACAGAGTTGTTAATGGATTGATTCTTATGCAAAGAATGATAATATCCCT
>CAZXSQ010000494.1:0-4738 GCA_964643335.1 uncultured bacterium | reverse complement strand
CCAGGATAATTCAAAGCCTGCCGCCAGTTCGATTCAACGTTCCAAAGACCATACGCACCATACGTATGTCCGAACGCACCGGCAAAAATGGTAAAATACGCCCGGCGGCGGCAATGCCATGCGGTCGATACATGTGTAGCATCCTGAATAAGAATGTTATTCTTCCCTCCTTCATACCAGGCTTCGAGATCGATCACCGGTTTAATAGGCCGCTTATTGAAATAATCATTGGCAATCGCTTCCCATACCGTGAATGTTCCAGGGGTACCTTTTTCAGGCCGTGCGCTGGCAGCAAAAGGCAATTGGGTTGGAGCCATAAACCGGGCAGTCTGCCAGGAATTGAAATCGACGAGATCATGGAAATCTTTTGATGTACCTGTCCCTCCGAGTGGGTGAATCGTGAGAAGTTTGTTCCCTGTATCTCCTGCTCGTATTCCATCGACTACAGCTTTGATTTTTCCATGTGGAGCGTCTGGAGCAGTCGCTTCACTAATGCTTAGCCAAATAAGATTGTTAAAGTCTTTGTAACGGTCTCCTACCCATTTTCCGTAATTGTAGAGATCAGTTTCGCTGAATTGCTTACCATGTTGATTCCAATAATTCACAATCCAACTTAAACTCACGGCTGCGTATAGACCATGGTCTTCGATTTTCTTCAACCACTGGTCCGAATATTGCCAGAACGGTTCTTGCGGATTCGTGATATCTTTATGCTCGGGACCACCGAAACACCACCTCCCATCAGGCGTCGCCCTGCCTTGGGCAGCAACCTGAGTTTGAATAACAGTGAAACCTTGATTAACCCGTTTCTCTAAATATTCATCCAATTCTTCCGGTTTCAGTTCATACCAATTCCAAATGGTATCACCAATCCAAATCAGCGGCTCACCGTTTTCTTTTACCAGAAATCGCTGATTCTCACTGATTTGTATTTTCGGAAGTTCTTCACTGAAAGCTTTGTTTGCAAACACTGTGAGTAAAATAGAAAAAACTAAAATCCAATGTCTACTAAGCATTAAATCACCTCTGATGTTTGTATGGTTAGTTTAAAATAAAAGAATGATTATGCGGCTTCCTGAATCTTCTTGCGAAGGTGCGCCAAAGCCGATTTGTAGTTATCAGGACCAACATATTCCATAATGAGAGGCGCATGGGGTGTACGTTTTGCAGCTAATCTAACAAACTTCACATAATTGAGGTCGCCTTGTCCGGCGGGTACACCCCGGTCAACATGGAGCTTCCGGTCTTTAGCATGAAGACAGTCTATGTAAGGCTGGAGCTGATCGAACATCACTTCCACGTCATTTAGTTCAAGAAGATTGGCAGGATCTAATAACACTCTAAGCCGGGGTGAGCCAACTTCCTCTATAAACACCCGTGTCCTTTTAGCACTGGCAAAAAAATGGCGGTAAAACGGTTCAAACAAAACTGTAGCGTTATACTGCTCAGCCAACGAAGCCAGTTTCCCCGCTGTTTCTACCATCTGCTTCCAGACATCTTGCTGAAGATGATATTCTATCGCAGGTGCGGGTTTGTTCGGATTATAATAATGTCCCGCTTCAGTAATGAAGGTATTCACCTTCATGTAAGTTCCAACTTTCATCATTGCTTCAAAATAAGCCAAATTAGCTTTACGTTCCGCAGCGTCCGGATGAATCAAGTTAGTGTAAACCCCAATACTATGAATCGAAATTCCTGACGAGCGGTATGTATCAGCGATTTCCTTACATCGACCTTCAGTTAAACCAGTCAAATCGCTGCGTCCGTTATATTTCCAGTAATTACTATCCGTCTGTGTTAGGAAAAGTTGAATGGTATGGATATCCTCAGCAGACAGTTCCTTAGCTAGCTGGGCATTGGTGTAAGTCCGAAACTCTGTTGTCGCCATTCCGATGGTCAAATCCAGCGGCAATTTCTCACTATTGTCTTTAGCCAACGTTGTCCCAGAAACTGCAAGAGAAGCGGCAGCAATACCGGTTTTCACAACATCCCGTCGATTTAGATTTGTATTTAACATGGATACTCCTTAATACTTGTCCTCGTCATATTTAAATTCAGTTTGAAGATGATTGATTATAATGACCAGCCATCCCGATACTCACGGTGCAGAAATTGATTTGCCTTTTCATCATTGGTAAATCTCAGATTCGGCCCATCCCACAAGAGTTTATGACGTACACGCAAAGCCGCATTACCCAACAGGCATGTTTCTGTAAGCAGACCTCCATGATCCACAAAGTTCGCTCCAGGTGCAGAACCACCCCGGCAAGCATTCACCCATTCGTCAAAATGTCCTGGTGAACGTGGAAGAGTTTTTGGCGGCGGGCTGTAGGATTTCATTTTTGACTCAGGAACTAGCCGATGTCCCATTAGTGTACCTTTCTCGCCGATATATATGACGTTGGACACTCCGCGGTTCGCTTCCAATCCTTCCGGCCGTGGAGGCTTCAATCCCCCATCATACCAGCTCAATGCTACCGGTGGCATATTACCCCGTGCAGGGAATTCATAACGTGCGATGACACCTAACGGATAAACATCTGGGAAAATTTTGGTTGAACTTGCCTCAACACTGACCGGATAAGTTAGCTTCAATGCCTTGAACACAGTCGAAAGCTTATGGCAACCCAGATCACCAAGCTGCCCTGTCCCGAAGTCCCACCAATTCCGCCATGTCCATGGATGATATTCAGGATGATATGGACGCGCGGATGCAAGTCCCAGCCACAAATCCCAATCCAATCCATCAGGTACGGGAGGAGTCTCTTCGGGACGCCCCAGGTACGGCGGCCAATGCCAAAAGCGTGGTGGAATAGCTACATGGACTTCACGCACCGAGCCGATCGCTCCATCGGTGATAATCTCCCTGGTCAAACGGTCATCTTCCGATGCCTGGCCTTGATTACCTAGCTGAGTGGCTACGCCAGCGCGTTTGGCTTCCTCAGCAATCATACGCGCTTCTTTAACCGACCAAGTCAACGGTTTCTCACAATAAACATGCTTGCGTTTTTTCAATGCCGCCATTGTGATAACTGCGTGAGCATGGTCTGGTGTGGCCACCATAACCGCATCGGCATCCTCTTTCTCCAGAAGTTCCCTGTAGTCGTTGTATGCATTACAAGCGCGGTATTGAACTTGTTTTTTCTGTTCAGCATAGAATTCGTCGACAGTAAGGCGGGCAGGTTCTCGACCCGAAACTTTTGTCTCCTTTCCCTGCTCCCAATCCCATGAAATATAACCGTCACTCTCACGATTCACATCACAGACCGCAACGACCTGAATTTCATCAAAGCGCAGGAAGGTCCTCAAATTCTGATATCCCCGCCCGCCTGTGCCGATAAGAGCCAAAGTGGTTTTATCGTTGGGGACCACCTGGCCGGAGCCACTCATCACGCTGGAAGGGATAATGGTAAAAGCCGCGGCAGTGATACTTCTTTTCAACAATCGGCGGCGAGACATTTTTTCTGCGGATTTTTTCTGCGGATTGTTTGTGGAACAATTTGAATGGATCATAACGAACCTCACAATACTTTACGTAACCATTGGATATACTTCTCGGATGGCTTCGATGATTCGATCTATCATTTTATCTGTATACTTAGGTCCCATTCGCACTCGGACAAATCGATTATACAGATTCAAGGTCTGCTGACATGTTTCAGCACCGTACTTTATCTTCTTACCTGCCGGAGTAATGAACGACGGCCAGTTCGGATGACGAGCCTGTTTGGATATGACTGACGAATGAACGGGTAAAATGGTTGATTGGCTCATCCGGCCGGCAGGAATCTTTCTTTTTCGAAGTTCCTGAATGCAACGATCGCTGGCCGATTTGTTTTCCAATGCAAAAAAGACGCCATATCCAAGGTCGCCTTTGGGATTGGGACGTACTCGCAAATTGATCCCGGGAAGATCCTTGATACCCTCTATAACAGCATCCGCCGACCTACGCAGACCCGAAATGATGGTGTCCAGTTTTGAAAGTTGGGCGTTCAGCACGGCGCTTGTAAATTCGCTCATGCGAAGATTTTGTCCGCCAAATGCTTCAACGTGGCTTTCTCCAATCCGTTCGTGGAATACATTGCGCAACAGTCCTAAATCATGGTACCGTACCGCACGTTCGTAAAGCTTCGGATCATCTGTTAAAAACAATCCTCCTTCACCGGAGCTGATTATCTTACAGACTTGGAAACTAAAAATGCCCGCTTCACCTATGGTGCCAAGCTTCTTTCCACGATAGGAACCGCCAACAGACTGTGCGGCGTCTTCAACTACTGCGATCCCGTGTTTACGCGCGATCTTCATGATCGGCTCCATATCACAGTGACCTCCTTCCGTATGGACGGGAATGACGGCCTTGGTGCGCGGCGTAATTTTTCGGGCAAAATCCTCCGGATCAATCCCGATGGAGTAGTCCATATCGACAAAGACAGGCAGCGCGCCGGAAAGGAGAACACAGGTATAATCTGACCACCATGAAAAAGCCGGAATAATCACTTCATCCCCCGGGCCGATCTCGAGGGCAGCCACGGCGCAATCCAGTGCGGCTGTCCCTGAGTTAACTCCAAGCGTATACTTTGCACCCGTGTACTTGGCACATTCGCTCTCAAAAGTTTTCGTCTTAAGGGGATTGCCTGGATAATGCCGGAAAGGAGCACGTGCTTCCAACACATCTATAATTTCTGCCTCGTCAAAAAAATCTATGGGTAACTTCCGGTTCAGGAAGTTTGCCAAGTGT
>CAZXSQ010000493.1:0-4764 GCA_964643335.1 uncultured bacterium | reverse complement strand
ATTTCTCGTTATAAAGTCAATGAATTGTAAATAAAGTAGTATTAGTCCAAATATTAAATAAGGTAGCGCAAAATGAAGCAAGACAAAACTAAAGGTTTTCCGATGCGGAGTGGCTTTTTTAGTGTAAGGAGTGCTAGAATATAATACGCCTAGACTCGAGTAAAAAAACATGCACACCAGCAGAAACATTCCCATACAGATAATTTCTAATCGATATGTTTCGGAAGGATAAATCTCATCCATACGGAAAAATATGGAGACAAAGCAGTAAAACGATAAGAAGACCGCCAAAATGGGAATGGCGGATTGCCTGAATCCTGCGTATACCTTTCCTAATATGATCTTGAATGACGGCACGGTTGTGGTTCGCAGTAAATCCCATGTTTCACGGGTGCGTTCTTGCAGCACAATATAACTGGGGGAGATGGGTGCAAATATTCCAGTGATCCCAACTCCAAAAAAAGCCAAAATTATATAGGTAATGTGATGGGATAAATCTTGGCTTGGCGTGACATCAAACATCAACCAGGCAAGAAAAAGAGATAAGCCGCAACAGGCTATAAATAAAGTAGCGTCTCTGGTAAGAAAACGCCGGTTTAACGTCAAGATTTCTTTTTGATGGATCACGTAGCCATGAGAACTGAAATACGGAGAAAAATTTTTAGGGGGAGCCGGTTCAATCTTTCTCTTATGTTTACGATTCCATAAGGAATTGATCATTTGTTTCCAGGAAAATTGCGTGGAGAGTAAAGGAGAGAAGATGCGAAAAAGAGTGGCTGTTAATACAAAAATTATCGCGGCGATGAACAGGTTCAAGATTCCAGTAAGCAAACCTGGGAATTGTTGGAGTTCACTAACAGGCGCCAAGAGGGAGTAATTATTGAAATCGATCACTCCTCTCAAGTTTAACCTTCCTGGATTTTGGATTTCTATGAAAGCCCAGATTGGATTAAACCACATCTCCATACTTAGATACGCCTTTTCTACATTCCCTGTGTAATAAATCGACTGAAGTAACCGAAACACAAAAGGCCAAAAAAGAAAAACAACGAGCAAAAGAATCGATACTCTGGCTGCCGAACCGGCCGTTTTTGAAAAAAGAGAAACCATGACACCGATCATGGTGACCAAACAATAAACTCCTCCTAATAGAAACAAACTCTGAATTACTTCATCCGGTGCCAGTCCACCCATTAAAAAACAAAAGGCCAGCACTGGGATGAGAGAACTCAGAACCAGAAGTGAATAGCAAAGAGTCGCCATACATTTTCCCCATAACACTGATGAGGCTTTTAACGGCGAAGCGATAAGGGGGTCTAGAGTTAAACTTTCCCGCTCACGTACGATACAGGCCGAAGCCATTGTGGTGATGGGAATTACTAGAAGGCAAGCCAGGTTGATGATGAGAAAAAAGAGATTTCGGCCATCAAACCCGCCTTCCATCCAGGTGTAACTCATGCGTATGTAATAAAAACAAAAGATCACGCATGCGAGAAACAATAGAACCAAAAGATGCCCGAAAGTTCTCGGCGTTCTTAAGTGGCTGATCAATTCTCTGGAGATGACAGGATTCATAGTTTTATTCGGTTCCCAATAATCAAGATCTCTACTTTTCTAAAATAGTATCGTGTATGGTATTGTATGTCAGACTCGAACAACGAAATAGCAAAGGAACATCAAATATAAATGGTTTACAACAAGCGAATGAATAGATTTGCGGGAAATACAATTCCTTTCATCTTTTCTTTGAAAACAGTGCTCTTGTTTTTATTGATTCAGATTATCCCATTCAATATATTCGTTAAGGCGGACGAAATCCAATCCTGGTCATGCCAAACTTATCCCAGCGAAAGCCGGACCATTATCGATGCCCATACTGGGGTGCCGGTTCAATTTGTGACTACACACAGCGGCAATGATACCAATCTCTATTTTCATACTCAATCCTGGCTGGCGAATGAATCCATGCTGATCTTTATGTCCGATCGGGAAGGAAAACAAGAAGCATTCGGATACATTCTCCAAACTGGGGAATTAATTCGGTTGGCAACCGGTGATAATAAGCAATCATCCGGATTTTTAGCTGCCAAGAAAGAAAAAAGCATTTTTTTAACCAAAGAAGATGGTGTTTATGAATGGAAAATTGATTTAACGTTCAAGAAAAAGGCCGGCAAAAGCAAATCGGCTGTTTCGGTATCGGAACACAAAATTGGTGATTTTCCTCCAAATGTGAAACCTGGAGGGGCATTGAATGAAAACTTGGACTGTACAAAACTGGCCTTGATTCTTGTTCACAATGGTAAAAAACAGTGTGACATTGTATTTATCGATAAAGCGACAGGTGAAATCAGTATTCTCGCCTCTGTAAACTGGCGGGCAACCCATTTGCAATGCAGCTGGACACAACCCGATCTTGTCATGTTTGCCCGTACATACCCAATCGGAGGTGATCGCGTGCCATTGATGAGCGATGAGGAATATGCGGCTCGATCTCCCCGTGCACGCTTTTGGTTTGCGGATTCATCCGAACGGGAACCGTGGACAATTTATTTTCAGAAACCGGGCGAATTGGTGACGCATGAATGCTGGTGGATTCAAGATCAAATATCATTTTGCGGTGGTTTTCTTCCGGAAGAATCCCATTTGAAAGTAATTGATTATAAAACCGGTGTCGTCCGTATTGCCGGTGCAGGGAGTTGGTGGCCTGATGGGACATCATCCGAACTGGTTAAGCGTAATTGGTGGCATGCATCCGGTTCGCCTTCCGGCAAATGGCTTGCAGCCGATAACTGGCATGGAGATATTATGCTGTTCAATGCGCGCACAACCGAAATGCAGCCTTTGACTATGGGGCACAGGACTTATGGTTCGGGAGCGCATCCCCATGTGGGTTGGTCTCCATCAGGTGATAAAGTAGTTTTTACATCCAACCGGCTGGGGAACCCTGATGTCTGTGTAGTACGGGTACAGTGAGATTGAATAGAGTACAGCTAAAGATATTTGAATTGTAACGGGATTGTCTCAAAACTATGTTAGATGAAGAAGATGCCACAACATAGAGCAAACACATAGGTTTGCCCCTACCATATGTAGGTTAGACCTATGTATCTAACCTGTTATGAGATAGCCCTACTTAAACCATGTTGTAACGCCGGCATCTTGCCGGCTCTTAAACATGCTAATAATTTAATAACTATATAGGAGGAAATATAAATGAAGCATACTACTTTATCAAAATGCGTTTTAACCCTAATAGGCTTCGGGCTTATCCTTGGTACTGTTTGCCAATGTTTTGCACAAGAACAAGACACCATATTAGATACGCTAGAAAAATCACACCCACGCCTGCTTGCTCTGGATCAGGATATCGACAGAGTAAAAAGATTAATCGAAGAAAACGATCAAGCCAAAGAGATTCATTCGCGTTTGCAAAAAGAGGCTGAAGAATTAATGAATAAACCGACCATTGAGTACAAAATTGTCGGTCCTCGACTACTCAGACAAAGCCGAACCTGTTTATCAAGAATTTATACACTTGGACTGTTATACCGTCTAGATGGGAAAAAAGAGTATTTGGAACGGGCGAAAAAGGAACTTCGTGTTGCCGCTGAATTCCCCGATTGGAATCCTTCCCATTTCCTGGATACAGCCGAAATGACTCATGCGTTCGGAATCGCTTATGACTGGTTTTACGATGATTTAAGCCAGGAAGAAAGACAATGGATCAAACGGGCCATTATAGAAAAAGGATTACATGCAGCGAAAAAAGCATATGAGAAAAATTCCTGGTGGGTACAAGTCGACCATAATTGGAATCAGGTTTGTAATGGTGGAATAGGGATTGGCGCTTTGGCCATAGCCGATGAAGAACCGGAATTGGCTTCGTTTATACTTTACAATGCAGTCAAATATATTCCTCAAGCGATTCATGAGTACGCTCCGGATGGCGGCTGGAGTGAGGGACCGGGGTATTGGCATTATGCCACCCGTTATACGGTTTATTTTCTTGCAGCTCTCAACACAGCCTTAGGAAAGGATTTCGGTCTTTCGGAAATGAAAGGATTTGACAAGGCAGGCCACTTTCGAATTTGTTTCACTGGCCCACTTGATTTGACTTTCAACTACGCTGACGCAGGCAGCCGTGCAGGCGGTGCTCATGAAATGTTCTGGCTGTCCAGGCGATTCGATCATCCGGTCTATGCATGGCATCAGCGTAAACATCTCCGGCGGGATGCATTGGATTTACTCTGGTTTTCTCCTGAAGGGAAAAGTCCTGATAAAACTGGTTTATCGCTCGATGCCAGATTTTGTGGAATCGATGTTGCCTTTTTCCGCAACGCATGGGATGAACCTCAGGCAATCTTTGTCGGTTTTAAGGGAGGAGATAATAAAGCCAACCACAGCCATCTCGATTTGGGAAGTTTTGTACTGGATGCTGACGGTATCCGCTGGGCAGTTGATTTAGGAAGCGATAATTATAATTTGCCCGGTTATTTTGGGAAAAAACGTTGGACTTACTATCGGCTCAATACCAAAAGCCACAACACCCTACTGATTAATCAGGAAAATCAAAATCCGATGGCCGCCGCACCAATGACAGAGTTTAACTCCAAGCCGGATTTGGCATATGCCATAATTGATCTTTCAGCCGCATACGATAAATCCACCAACAAAGTGCAAAGAGGGATGGCTTTGGTTGACCGCCAGCATGTTTTAATTCAGGATGAATTAAGCGCCGATGATTCAGTCGAAGTCGAATGGGGT
>CAZXSQ010000492.1:2545-4767 GCA_964643335.1 uncultured bacterium | reverse complement strand
CCCAACTTCGTCATAAAAAAACGTAAGGTATTGATTTTATTGATCTGGGTGTTCATTTTCGGCACTATTTTCTGTATTTTTTCTTCGAACTGGGGTATCGGTTCACTTTGGGATCGATCTCCAATTTCCGATAAATTTCTTCATGTTCCGCTTCGGCCACGGTTGGTTTTCGGATTTCATAGACGTCTCCGTTCGTGGCCGGTAAAACAATGGTATTGACTTGATGCGTGCGAAGTACATCGCGTATAGTCGACCACAAACGATACTCGCCTTGGTTTCTCAGAGTCGTTTCAATGCTGTGGAGCAAATGATACGCCAAGACAACAACAAATATATGCGCCTCACACCGCTCTTCCAACTGATGGAACATCGGTCGAAGATTCAATGTACTTTTCAAATGTTGAAACGCCCTTTCTACCTGGGTCAACATGATATAAATCTTCCAGATCATCTCGGTAGATAAATCCAACCGGTTGGTCTGGAGGAGATACGTACCATCCAGGGCTTCCTCTTCGGTCAGTTTGTCTTCTTTTCTATGCCATTGAATCTGAGGGGCTTGGTTGGAAAATTGTTTCACTTCGATGTCGTAATACCGGGCCACTCGAGGAAAGCGTTCCCGCAAGCGGCCAATGGCTTGATGGATCTTTTCAAGGTCTTTGAGCTGTCCTTTTTCCACCCGGGTTTGTAGTTTGGTCAATTCCGTTTCCATGCGCTCGCTGAACCTGTGGCGAATGGCGGTGTCTTTCGCTTTTCGCCCTTCGCTCCGGCACAAAATGTGAACTTCTCCATCTTTTTCTTCACGCTTCACTTCCACCCGGGGACGCTTCTTGTTCGGTTGAGTCGGTGGATCGGGACGATGCACTTCCTCCCAGCCCTCCGCCAACAATTCCTCCTGCCATTCCTCTCGTTCATGCTGGCGGGCGGCGACAATGTAGAAACGGTTATTCTCTCGAAGATAAGCCTTATTTTCTTCAGTGGCCAACCCGCGGTCCATCACCACGGTGGCTTCTTGATGCCCCACACGCTTGTCCAATTGCGCCAACATGTCTGGCAGCGTGGTGCTGTCATTCTGATTGCCCTCAAAGAGTAAATGCCCTTTGGAAAATCCTTCCATATCCAGAATTAACCCCATGACCACCTGCTTGCAATCCGAACGTTTGTCTCGAGAATAGCCCCGCTTCGCCGCTGGATTCTTTTTCATTTCTCCTTCAAAGTAGGTCGAGGTGAGATCGTACAGGATGATGGACTCCGGCAATTGGAACAACTCTCCCTCTCGGTCTGCCAAGGCTTGTTCAATGGTCTCCCGATGGGGCAGCAGGGCATCCAGCGTTCGGTACAAGGTGGTGTTCGTCAGGCGCTGCGTATTCAATCCGATCAGATCACCAATCGCTGTACGTTGTGCCCACCCGGGCATAGCGTGCTCGCTTTTGTATTCGCACAGAGCATTCACTGTCATCAGTTTAATGCGGCGAATCACCGTTTCGGACAGTTCGCAGCCGCGAATAATGTCATCCAGTCCCAATCGTTCCCACATGGTCACGCCTACATATTCCGGCCCCAACTCGCGGGATTCTTTGCTTTCCACTTCATTCAGGTTAATCTCGACAAGATCGTCCGATGTCTTTGAAAGCGGCTCATGCTTTTTCTTCCGCACACGTTCCGCCACCCGTTGAGCGTCCTCACTGATAGTGGCCACGGTGAAATCCATCTGACCACTGAGAGCCGCTTCGACTTCGCGAATCAGTTGCAGCCAGGCTTCACGAGGCCGGGGAGACAAATCCCCGAGCGAGGCCACCACCCGCTGGCGAGGCCCGTTAGGAGTATGGTAAGATTCCACCAGTTGATAGTAGGTGTAGGTCTTGCCGTTTTGTTTCTTGGTCTTTTTTCGCAGAAACATATCGGCATTATATTAGCATAATTAAATTATAAAAACAACACAAAAATATATTTTATCGGCACTATAAAGCAATTCCGGACACACAATCTACAAGATATGGAACTTGCAAAAAGACTAGAGTACAATATGTGGGAAAGAGATCGCTAAAAATAATTTTCCTATATGTGTAAATGACGAAGTTGGGTGAAGCACGAATATGAAAATGCGATACAGAAGCCTTCATACGTGCCGCAAAAATAACCCTATCATGCGATTAAAATTCACAATATGGAACAAATGTTTACAAAAATTCAAGTAGGAATAAGCGGAATGTCAAGCGGATTAA
>CAZXSQ010000492.1:0-2535 GCA_964643335.1 uncultured bacterium | reverse complement strand
TTCGATTTTGGAGCTTCTGGTCTCGTCGTAGCGGTTTACACCTACGATTATTTGATGTTATCCTTTTGGGATTTGTTGGCTGGATAAATGTGTAGGAGCCAGTCTTTGAATTGTTTAATGCCGGGGTAGGATGCTGGGGGGTGGAGTATGGCTTTTTGGGCGCCTTGTACCTGGCCGGATTTACTTACATCATTCGTTTCGAGATTGTACCAGCGGTACTCGAATGTATCGGTTGGTGACGAGCCTTCCAATTTTATACTTAGACTGCCGCCATAACGGAGGTAAATGAGGTATTGAGGGTCTTGCATCATGCCGCAGTATTTTGATGGATTGCCTTTGATAAGATCAGGGCGCGGTTCCATCGTCCAAAAGGGGACATTTTTAAGAAAAGTAGCCATGAACCCCACCGATTGTGCGCCGGGGTAGTCCAGTGTGTTGACATCGAATTCCATTTCCATTGGCCAGGTGTCATTGCCGGCAGGGGCTTCAGGTACGTGGGCTTTCCAGACATGGCCGCCAGCGTAAGAGTGTCCCGCAGCGCCGGAAAGAACTGCCGACCATGTGCCGAAGCGGATATCTCTCGCGGTGGGATTGCCTTGAACGAATTCATACCACGGTTCGGTTACCACAATCGGTTTGGGTGGCCAGAGATTTCTCGCTTCGGTTACGATGAGGGGAATCATTTCGTTACGCCATCGTCCATGACCGGTCTGGCTTTGGTTGTAGTCGAGCCATGGTTCATTGTGCAGGATTTCGTGGGTGGACCATTGCGGGGCGTCTGCACCGCCTCGCCAATAGGGTGGAGTGGGATGCGTGCTGATGATGCGGTTGTAAGGATCTTCTCGCTTGATCAATTTCCCAAGGTTTTTCCAGAAATCCAGCCCCATGCCGCCATAGTTGTGCATGTTGTATTCACCGGCCAGAACCCAGATGACGTTGTAGGCCCCGAGGCGGTGCACCATATACCGCCACCAACGGCGCATGGGTTCAGCGCCGATGGTTTCATCGAGTTTTTGGATGCTCCACCAGCCGTGTATCCAAACGGTTATGCCTTTTTCATTGGCGTAGCGGATATATTTTTCGATGTGGTGAATGTGTTCGATATCGGGTTTGGTGTATGTTTTATCCAGCAGAGAACTGGAGCGTCCCCAGCCGCGCCCGGCGAAAAAGAGCTGACCGATCGTGAAGCCTTTTTCCGCCCTGTCGTCAGCTAGGGTTTTGAAGCGGTGAAAAGGGATTCCACGCTTGGTCCAATTCCACCAGGTATCGCCGATCCATAGGAAAGGTGTTTCGTCGGCGTACATGAAATAATGGCCGGGCTGCTCACCGTTTTGATTTACGCATACAAAGCCGTGGCGGGTGGGATTATCATTTTTTTCTTGATCGTTCCAAGGTAAGACATTCAATTCGCCGGTTTTACCGTCCATGGCCGGATCAGGTGAAGTGGAGTTATAAGTCCATGTCCCTTCAGCGGGGGCGGCGAAACGGACTTTCCAGGTCTTGCCGCCGTCCCAAAATCCTCTGAGTTTAAGTTGTTGGCCTTTGGCTTTTTTATCGATTCCTTTGAACGTCACTGAAAGGTAAGCGGGGCCGTCATCCGGAAGGCCTTCGACATATGGATTCTCCAAAAGACCGGACGATTCGAACTCGATTTCAACCGGTTCCCATGAATGAACCGTTTCGGCAAAGCTTGATTGGGAAAAAATCAACAAAATGATTATGGCCAATACAATGAGAAGTTGTTTTTTGTGCATGATGACTCCTCCAATTCTTTCTTTTTGGCAAAATTCTAGTGTAGCGCATGTTCACATGTGTATGATAGTATTGAACCACGGAAGCGCGAAATTTTTCAAATGTCTGCCTCAAAAGTTCTGGTTTCGTGGGTTCACACCCACGGCTACGTGATGTCGCCCCTAGCGATAGCGAGGCTTTGTTATTGGGGGGAGTAAGCTATCCCGTGGATTCCCACTTGCGGCTACGTGATGTCATCCCTACGGGATTTGTTCGAGGGTAGAATAGGCGTCCCCGCCTGTGCATTCTCCCTGGGTAGAACAAATGTCCCCACCTGTTTAGAATATTTCCAATATGAATTCTCTTATTCCTTGAAATTTTTGTAAAATGAGTAACAATAAATTGCATTATATGTTATTAAGATGACTATGGTTAAAATTTGTTATTTTTATTTCATTCAGTTTATTTTAAGTGCGTTTTAAACTAGCATAAAACGCAAATATTATATCATAAGTGATAATATGTAGCAAAAAATTAAATAATGTAAATTTAGTAGATATTTATATGATTTCTATGTTCAATTTGAATGGTTGGCTGCTTTGTTTAGTTTTAATGTTGCCCTTAGCGGGGCTTTGTTACGGGATTTTATTAACATTATGTTGGGTGGAGTATGGTGAGAAGTGGGTTGATGGTGGCTAATTATGTGTTCCTGAATAATACTCCATCAGGGCTTTTATCAGGACGATGCCTGAGTCGAGGTTTTCCTGTTTGGTGTAGAGGGCGCCGGCGCCTTCACATAGAAAA
>CAZXSQ010000491.1:0-4774 GCA_964643335.1 uncultured bacterium | reverse complement strand
AAAATCGAGTCCAACTGAATCCCTGTTTGGTTTCGGCTACGCCGAGTTAGGTTTTAAATCTTCGGTTAAAGAAAGTCCTTCCAGGAGAGGCAGCCAGGCGGAAGGGGATTCACCTTTTGCAATTAATTCAAGAATTTGATTACTTTTTTCCTTCATCTTCGGGGTAGACCAACGTTCTTGCAATGCGTCTGCCGAATATTCGGGAAGAAGAGGGGAGTCGTTGTTTTTTGAATAATTTGTTTCCTCGATGACCATGGTTTTCAATTTGGTTTTTTAAGTAATCATTAGGCAAACCAGTCAGCCTATGATCTATTTATTTTCAATCCATTTTGCCACGTCCAGAGCGTGATATGTCAGTATCATATCAGCACCGGCCCGTTTCATTGCAACAAGGTTTTCAAATACCACTCGTTGTTCATCAATCCAGCCTTTTTCAGCGGCTGCTTTGACCATGGAATATTCACCGCTGACATTATAAGCCGCAAAAGGATTTTCGTATGCTTCTCTTAAATCACGAATGATATCCAAGTAGGGCAACGCCGGTTTGACCATAATTATATCCGCCCCCGCATTGATATCCTGTTCGGCCTGGCGCAGAGCTTCAAGGCGATTCGGCGGGTCCATCTGGTGGGAACGACGGTCACCGAAAGCGGGAGACGATTCGGCCGCATCGCGGAAAGGTCCGTAATAGGCGGATGAATACTTAACGGAATAAGCGAGGATTGGTGTATATTCAAATCCTTCTTCATCCAGAAGTTCACGAATGGCTGCTACCCGGCCGTCCATCATGTCGGAGGGGGCTACAATATCGCAGCCGGCTTTGGCGTGCATCAATGCTTGCTGGCTGAGCAGTTCAACGGTTTCATCGTTTAGTATGGTTTCATCCTGAATAAGTCCGCAATGGCCGTGTGAAGTGTATTCACACAAACAGACATCGGTAATGACTACAAGAGAAGAACACGTTTTTTTAATGGCTCGTAACGCTTGTGGGATGATACCATTTTCATCGTAAGCCTGTGTCCCTTCAGGATCTTTGTTTTCGGGGATGCCAAATAAAATAATGGCGGGAATCCCCAAATCTTCGATTCGTTTGCATTCTTCGGCTATTAAATCAATTCCCCATTGATAGCAGCCGGGCATAGAAGAAATGGGGATTTTTTCTCCTTGTTTGTAAGTGACGAACATTGGATAGATCAGATCATCGAGACGCAGGTGATTTTCCCGAACCATATCGCGTAAGCGTGAATTCATTCTCAAGCGGCGTGGGCGGTGGTGAAAGTCGTACAGCATGATTTTCAATCCTTTGACATTGGGGAAATGGAATTTTTCATAAATTGACCTTTTCCATAGCGGCGGATGGATAACGTAATCCCACGGGGGCATCTGGGTGGAATACTTCTTCCAGCCGTTTTTTATCTGCGGAGGTTACTGACACATCGACCGCCGCCGCATTTTCTTCGAGATGCTTTCGTGATGTAGTCCCCGGAATTGGAACAATATCATTCCCTTGAGACAGAATCCATGCCATGGCTAGTTGGGCTGGAGTACAGCCTTTTTCTTTGGCAATGTCCTCGACAACTTGGACCAAATCCAGATTCCGTTGGAAATTCTCGCCCATAAATCTCGGATTCTGCCGCCGCCAGTCATCTTCTGGTAGATCGTCAGTGCTCTTAAACCGGCCGGTAAGAAAGCCGCGTCCCAGCGGACTGTAGGCAACGAAACCGATCCCCACATCCCTACATGCCGGTATAATTTCATTCTCAGGATCACGAGTCCAAAGTGAATATTCGGTTTGCAGTGCGGCAATGGGATGGACAGCATGAGCTCGTCTTATGGTTTGTGCTCCGGCTTCAGACAATCCCAGATAATGCACTTTTCCCTCGCGTACCAATTCGGCCATGGCGCCAACGGTTTCTTCAATCGGTGTATCTTTGTCGACCCGATGCTGGTAATAAAGGTCTATGACATCAATCCCCAAGCGTTTCAGACTGCCTTCACAGGCGGAACGTACATAATCGGGTTTGCCATTGATCCCAACAAAGGTGCCGTCCGGTTTCCGAACATTGCCGAATTTTGTCGCAATAACCACTTCTTTTCGGCGATCTCTTATAACCCGCCCGACCAGTTCTTCATTGGTGAAAGGACCATAAACATCGGCTGTATCAATGAAATTGATTCCCAGGTCGATTGCATGATGAAGGGTAGCGATTGATTCTTCTTCGTCGCCTCCTACGTAAAAATCAGACATCCCCATACAACCTAAACCAATGGCTGAGACGGTGAGTCCACTTTGACCTAATTCTCTTGTTTGCATGATTAGAATATCCCTTTTTCTCCTTATAAACAAAAACATACTAGAATTGCGGATAGATGATAGGGGTAAGCAGGTGTGATTCAAAACCCAGGGGCAATCACGTAGGATTGCCCCTTCAATATTATTGGGTTAGACCTATGCGTCAAACCTGTTTTGAGACAATCCCTGCATTCCAGACGGCACCGTAAAATAATCAATTACTCACCATCCGGGAAGAATGGGAATAATTTTTTGATTTCACTTTTGGATGGACGGCGTCCGTATTCACAAATTTCGAACGCTTCAGCATGTTTAATCTGAGCCGCTTTTTCTTTACCATAGTATTCTTCCAGTATGGGAATCCAGCTTTCTTTAACTCTAAAACGTCTTTCAAACCGTGGCACCAGCCACTCCATTAGGGTTTCCTTGTCGCCTGTTCGATATTTGGAAGGATCACCCGCTCCCATGGCTCCACCTTCGTAAAATTGTGAACCCAACTCATGAAGGGCTTCATATTTTTGATCTAAAACATCATCGATTCCCACCACGATATCCGCTTGAAAAGGATAGGGTTTCTGAAACCGGTCTGCCCAATACAGGAAAACCGGATTGCCTTTTAATGGAGGTTCATCCGGACATATAAATGGAACCGCCACCATGTAAGCCGAATCTTGAACAAGAATGGAAGTGTAACGGTGATCCGGATGATAGTCGTTGGGGCGATTGGTGATGACGATATCGGCGTCCCAATCGCGGATCAATCGAATGATGTCTTTTCGATTTTCCAGTGTGGGCATCAATTCACCATCGTGATTATCCAGTACCTGCGTTTCAGAAATGCCCAGTTTCTTTGCGGCTGCCTCGGCCTCTTGCGTTCTACGAATGGCCAAAGGGCCTCCGGCAATGACTGAATGCCCGATATCACCATTAGTGGTGGAAACGTATTTGACTTTGTGGCCTTGATTTTCCCACATGATCGCACATCCGCCAGTGCGGATTTCGCAGTCGTCAGGGTGTGCTCCAAAAACAATGATGCGAAGCGGGTCATCCGCCGCTTGGACAGAAAGGCTGTTGATCACTGTACCTGAAAACACAAAACCAATAAATAATCCTATTAACAGGAAACACTGAAATGAGGTTGAACGTATCTTATCAAACATGTTCCTCTCCTTCTCAAAGTAAAATGGGATTTATTTAGAATAAAAGTATTCTCTTAAAAAATCAATCATAAATCTATGTCTAGAAACAAACTTGAAAATATATGGAGGAAATAAAAAATAGGGAGCCGTAGACCTCCCTGAGGAATTAGTTAAGACGGGTAAGAAAAATATGCGGATGAAGATGAGGGATCACGAATATTTTGTCTCCTTTATTGAAATGAAAATATTTGGTTTAGCCCAGCCATCTAATATCCGGTTCTGTTTCCCGAACAACAAACCGGACAGAATACCCTTTGTTTTCAAGGTATTTAGCAAACCGTTGATACTTTTGGTACTTTTCGTTTCCCTGATTTTGATATGAACTTCCAATGACCGGTGAGTTTTGATTACGGTTACAATTTGAAAAAGGGCTATTTCTGGTCATGATTTTATCTCCTCTTGATCAATTGTTTTATTTTCTGTTTTGTTTAGTTATTTATACGCATGAGAGGGTGAAAAGATTTCAAATTCTGGAATTTTTTTTTCGGGTGAGGGTAGTGTTGTTTCAAAAAAGGTTTAAGCAGGGGCGGTTCGCGAACCGCCCCTGCTCCTTGGGCTGGATTCATAAATACTATTTGTCTGATCGCTGACCAACGAATTGATCGGATTTGTCTTTGAAAAATACATTGAATGTAGTCAGGGTGCCATAAATTTTTGTAATGTATTGCTGAAGATTGACCTTTTCTTCATCGGATAAATTTTTGCTGGCGTTGATATGCTGTTCCATAACCCGCAACCGGTCACGAAGCATAACGATTTTGTGAAAGAAACTTTCGATGGGAATCTCTTTTTCTTGCATACTTGTATCTTTCGGAACCAAAATCATTCTTCCGCCTGTCCATTTGTTACTCAAATGAGTATGACCGACCGGTAATTCTTCTTGAATTATTTCTCGCAGTATTGCTTTCATTTCTTCACGTGTAATTTCCATACTTTTTATTCTCCTTAATTAAAATCTTTAAATGTTCAATAAATCAGCTATCTGGGGCAGTCAAATTTTTTCTTCAGACTGAACCATGATGACTTTAGATTTATAAATTAATGGGTATAAATTTATTATCGGTTTTGTGATAGGTCAACTTCCAAAGAAGATTTTCAAAAATTCTCCTGGTGATGTGATGAGGGAATATTGTGCCTGCTGGTGGTTTGATTTGATGTAAGTACCTTAAATCAAAGGATTTAATTTTAGTAATGTCATAAACAAACCACATTCAAATGCATAATGAAAATTGGACGAAGCGGCTAACGCCGCAGAGCTGCTCAGACCTGAGTGATCTGATTG
>CAZXSQ010000490.1:0-4788 GCA_964643335.1 uncultured bacterium | reverse complement strand
ACCTTTAGGAGGAAAATTGGTATGCGATCAAAGCGATGGATGATTGCAATGACGAGTTGTTTGATTTGTTTGTTCTTTATTGGGTCAATGGCGGTTTCGGCTCAAACAGAAAAGACCGAATCCCAAGAACAGGAAAAAATTCCACACGACACACCTTTGGCCCGGCATGGAGACCGAGAACTCACGCTGTCCTATTTTTATACCTATGCCATGGATTATCTTGGCCAGATGGAGCGGATGAGTCAGGAAGAAAAGAAACAAGTCCTGGATAACACGTTGTCCCGGGTCTTTTTTGAACATGCCATAGTCGATTTGGCATTGGAGCAGGGATACGGCGAATCCCCCGAATACATTCGGCGGACACGGGATATGGCCAATGAATGGCTGACCAAATTTTACGTCTACCATCAATTTACAACTAAGTTTGAAGCGGATGAAGAAGAGCTTAAACGGCGATATGAAGAAAACAAAGAAAAATATTTCAAACCACTTCGTTTCTCTTTCCGGCACATCTTTTTCAGAACCATCGATCTGCCTGAACAGCAGCAAGAACAGGCCAAAGAAGAAGCGGAAAAAGCCTTGGCATTAATTAAATCCGGCTCGGATTTTGTCGAAGTCGCCAAAAAATATTCCGATTCGCAGAAAAAAGGAACCATCGTCGGGCCATTTCACACACGTGAGCACGACCCCGATAAGGCCATCAATCCGGTACTTGAAGAAGCGTTGTTGAAAATGGAACCGGGGGATGTCAGTGACATCATCCAAACAAAATACGGGTATGAAATCTTGAAACTGGAATCATTGAGACCCGCTCACTATTCCAAATTCGAAGAAGTCAAAAGGACCTTAAGCGAGTATTTGCGGCGGGATAAGTATAAGGAATGGCGGGACAATATTATAGAGAAATATTGGGATGAAGCGGTAACCACATACAACCCTGAACTGATTTTCGATGAAGACGCTGGCCCGGATGCAATTCTCGTAACCGTCTACGGCCAAGAAATCAACATGGACGACTACAGTTATTTGAAGGGACGCGATTATAGACCCCGTCCGAATGAGAGCGATGAAGAGTATCGTGAGCGCCGTATTGATTATCTCAAGAAAAATATCATATTCGACTTCATCGCCGCCAAACTGGCAAAAGAACTGGATTATGACAAGATTCCTCGGTATATTCAGATAACCAACTCAATCAGGAATAAAAAATGCTATTCAGCCTGGTGGTACAAAATCAATGAACAGTATCAAAAAGATCATCCGATCACTGAGGAAGAAAAACGGCAATTTTATGAAGAGCATTCAAAAAATTTTCTTGAGAAACCCGAAGCACACATCGCCGAAATGACTTTCAACATGCCGCCTCACGATGAGGAAGTCATGTACGAAGTCTTCAAAGCGGAACAAGCAGCCAAGAAGAAAGCACAAAAAGCCATTCAGCGCTTGAAAGCAGGAGAAAAATTTGAGGAAGTCGCCAAAGATATGTCCGAAAGTCCGAGAGCGGAAAAAGGCGGCGATCTCGGTTTCATCAGTTGGAGTACCGATAAACTTCCTCGTACGGTTGCACGGGAAGCCTTGAACCTGGATCCTGGCACGGTATGTGATGAACCGATCAAGGCGGATGATAAGTTTTATGTCGTCACTAATTATGAAAAAGACGAACGTGGAACAATGGATTTTAAAAATGAAAAAGTTCAGTCTCGTATAGTACGTGGAATATTGAATCAGCAAAAAACGGAGTTGTTCCGTGAATATACGAATAAATTAGTTGACGAAGAAAAAATCGAGTTGCTCTTTGATGATTTTTATACGTTCAGTCTTCGAAATCTTGGGCAGGCTCCGTTGGATGTGCCGAAATGAGTATTATTTCTCATCGTCTTCTTTTTTCTTTTGCACCCATTCATCTTTTTTGACTTCGTACCAGTGACCGGCTTCCATTTTTTTACGAATGGCTTGGGCGAAGACCTTGCTCACCCGTTTCATGTTTTCTTTCGTCGGTTCCAACTGATTGGCTAACAGAATTTCCTTATACAGGTTTTCTCTGTCCGTATTTTCTTCTTTCACCAATTTTTTAAGTTGTGTCAGCGCTTTCAAATCCAGCCCTTTGGGATCGCGAATTTTCAAGAAGCCGTTCATGCCCTCACCCAGAATGCCTTTATCCATATAAGGTTCAATCTCTTTATAACGCTTGGTCCGTGTTTCGATGATCTTTTTAACAACCGGTGTGTTGATATCGATATCCAGGTCTTCAAAATCCGCCGCATAGGCCGCATTTCCACCGACAGAAAGAGCAAAGCGCAGATAATTTTTACGAGGAGGACTTTGATAGAATGAACTTTTCAGCCCCTCGGTTCCCTGCCCACTGCGAACCCGGTCTTCAATCTCCTCCGCCGCCTGCTTGATCTCTTTGGTGGGGAAATACACATTCACAGTCAAACTCACACAACTGGTCAAAGCAAACACGGTCAAAAAGGTTATCCATTTGGCTTGATTTTTCATTTATACCTCCTTCATTGTTTATCACAGTATAGCATTGAAGGTTGTTACCTGCGACCTGTAAGCCGATGATTGTAACGCCGTTGTCCTGGCGGCAACAAGCCAGCAATCCGCAGGGTGCCAAGGGTATGTCGTTTGTACCTAGTGCTGACCCGTCAAGGCGCACCACCCTTGACTACACCGTTCACCGGCAGTTTTCGGTGGGCAACAAAAAGTTGATAACCGGTTATTAGATACGGCTGGGGTGACCGTCCTGTCGGTTCAAGGATGTCCAAGGCGTGAAAATATGCCTGCGCGGGAATTCGAAAAGCAACCCATTTTTTACTAAGGGCGGTGAAAACGGAAAAAAGCATGCTGTGACAGCCATGCCCCGCTTTTAAAAACCCACAAACATCCTATTCACGGGTAAAACAGGTGTCCCGCCTGTGTCTTTCCCGCACTGGGTAAAACAAGCGTCCTCGCTTGTGTTTTTACTCCGATGCAGGCAGAACAGGCATCCCCGCTTGTTCTGTTCTGTGAACCCCGGCAGGTCAAACGGTGGTGCAACTTCCACCGAACAAGCCATGTAGAGTGGGTTTAAGCGAATAAAAACCCAACAACCATCCTTGATCGATAATCCCAACCTTAACTATTCAACCCATTACTGCTCCCCAATCCCAAGCGTAACCCACCAATTCTACTTATTGAAATTCAACATATTTTTCGGTATAGGGTCAGATATTATAGAACGAGATCATACAAATACACCATGTAGATACAGAAAACACGATGTTCTCATTAACCAAAATAATAACGAATTTCTGGTTCATCCGGTAATTGCGTACTTACTCTATTTTTGTTTTTTTACCCCAACGCGGTTATAGATGAAAATGAAAGCCAGGGTTAACAGCCCTGGTAAAAATGCAAATCAAGCCCTTTGAAAAACACCACGTAGTCATGTGTGTGATCCCACAAAACCAAGCCCCAATGGGGCGGCATCACGTAACCGTGGGTGTAAACCCACGGAAACACTTTACCCACAACATTACAACAGCAGTTCTTTTTAACCAAAATTTTTGCTATAGTCGAGTTAGTGTCGGATGAATAGTTCATTGGAGGATACAAAAAATGGGTAACTCTCGAATAAACAGAAGAAGTTTTCTTCTTACAAGCACAACATACGCGATGGCTGCCATATCCACCCCTTATATCCTTCCCACAGGAATATTAGGCGCACCAGGTCCCAATGACCGCATTGGAATTGGCCACATCGGCGTGGGAAGGCGGGGGCAGCAATTGATGCGGGGAATCCCTAAAGACGGCCAAACAATCGCTTTAAGCGATGTAAATAAACCCCGTATGGAAAAACTCGCCAAAGGTAAAACATGGCGGATATACACCGATTACAGAGAAATGCTCGAATCCGGTGACATTGATGCGGTTATTGTCGCTACACCGGATCATTGGCACGCTCTTAATTCAATTCATGCCTGTATGGCGGGTAAGGATGTATATTGTGAGAAACCGCTCACGCTAACCATTCGAGAAGGAAGAGTCATGGTCAAAGCAGCCAGAAAGTATGAACGCGTTTTTCAAACAGGCAGTCAGCAGCGCTCGATGAAAAACAGCCGGTTTGGATGTGAATTAGTACGAAACCGCCGCTTGGGCAAGATTGAAATCATTCACGGTCACAATTATCCCAGCCCATGGCGGGAGGAATTTCCCGAACAACCCGTACCGGAAGGCATCAATTGGCCGATGTGGCTCGGTCAGACTTCCCCGAGAGAGTATCACAAAGATATCTATACCCCTCGAGCCAATCCGGGATGGATCTCTCTACATCCTTATTCCGGCGGTGAAATGACCGGTTGGGGATCGCATGGTCTCGATATGATTCAATGGGCACTCGGCATGGACGAAAGCGGCCCGGTTGAAGTGTGGCCTGAAGGCGAAGGACTTAAATGTGAAATCAGTTACAAATATGAAGACGGCACTCCTTTAAGACTGGATAATAAGGGACCGATGGGCGGCGCTCTTTTTGTCGGCGAAAAAGGTGAGATCATGGTGGATCGTGGAAAATACGAAACCAAACCGGAAGAACTGGGAAAACCACTAAAAGAAGATGAAATCCACCTTTACGTCAGTAACAATCATATGCAAAATTGGTTGGACTGCATCCGCAGCCGTGAAAGACCGGTGGCGGATGTCGAAGCAGGCCATCGCTCAGCAACAGTCTGCCACCTTGGCAATATAGCCCGTTGGACCGGAAGAAAATTACGCTGGGATCCCAAAAATGAAAAGTTTATCGGAGAT
>CAZXSQ010000489.1:1170-4802 GCA_964643335.1 uncultured bacterium | reverse complement strand
GGGTGCAAAGTGACACTGCGCCGAACCAGAATGTACGATTTCATGGATAGATTGATGAATGTCAGCATTCCCCGTATTCGAGACTTTCGTGGATTGTCTCCCCGTGCTTTTGACGGCCGTGGAAATTATGCCCTTGGAGTTCAGGAACAATTAATTTTTCCCGAAATCAAATACGATTCGATTCCGAAAATGCAGGGGATGGACATAATTATCGTCACGACGGCCAAAACCGATGAGGAAGCAATTATGTTGTTAAAGTTATTCGGAATGCCGTTCCGAAGTTAAGCAGGAGGAACAATGGCTAAGAAAAGCCTTATCATCAAAGCATCTCGTCCGCAGAAGTATAAAGTGCGTGAATACACACGATGCCAGCGTTGTGGCCGGCCTCGTGGGGTGTACCGGCGCTTTCAACTCTGCCGAGTATGTTTGCGCGAGCTGGCGCTCCAGGGATTTATTCCTGGAATGACAAAATCAAGCTGGTAATTGTTTAAATTCCATTGACTGAGGAGTACCGATTATGCCAGTTACCGATCCGATTGCGGATCTACTAACCAGGATTCGAAATGCCAATATAGCGGGAAAAGAAAAAGTCGAAGTCCCGGCTTCCAAAATGAAGCAAAGTGTTGTGGATATCTTGAAAAAAGAAGGCTATATCCGCAGTTACCGTATCGTTGAAGAGCGCGGACATGGGGTTATTCGGGTTTATTTGAAATATGGCCCGAAACAGGAAAGAGTGATTACGCACCTGGAACGGGTGAGCAAACCCAGCGTTCGCCGGTACGCCGGCAAAGACAATCTTCCCCGTGCAATTGGAGGACTTGGGATTTGTATTATTTCCACTTCGCGTGGATTGATGACAGATCGGGATGCCCGCCGGCAGGGAATCGGCGGTGAGATTTTGTGTAAGATTTGGTAAATTTCGAAATCGATGAGAGAGTGGAAATTATGTCACGAGTTGGACGACAACCAATAACTATACCTTCGGGTGTCCAAGTGAGTTTAAATGATCGTCATATTGCGGTTAAAGGACCGAAAGGTGATTTGGAATGGGATTATCCTCATCCGATTGAAGTTCGGCATGAAGAGAATGAACTTCTGATTGAAAGGCCCAGTGACGCCCGGAAAATACGATCACTTCATGGAACGACTAGGTCGGTTATTAACAATATGGTTACCGGCGTATCTACCGGTTTCGAGAGAAAATTGGAAATTAGCGGTGTTGGATACCGTGCTTCCGTTCAGGGAAATACCATGACACTCGAGTTAGGGTATTCTCACCCCATCCGTTATGAACTGCCGGAAGGGATTTCAGCCGAGGTTGAAAAAAACGTTTCAATCACGGTTCGAGGAATTGATAAACAACTCCTGGGTGAAGTGGCGGCCAAGATTCGCTCATTTCGTCCGCCTGAACCTTACAAAGGCAAGGGTGTTAAATACGCCGAAGAGTATGTCCGCCGCAAGGTTGGTAAAAAGAACGTTTAATCAATAAATTTAATTAGATGAGAAGTGAATCATGAAAGAAAAGCGAGAAAAAAGAAAGAAACGCCATTATCGGATTCGGAAAACCGTGGTCGGTACCGAACAACGTCCGCGGCTGTGTGTTTTCAGGAGCAGTAAGCATATCTATGTTCAGGCGGTGAATGATCTGCAGGGGAAAACCATTGCTGCGGCGTCAACATTGAGCAAAGAACTCCCGGAAGTGACTGAGGAAAGTCTTACTTCAAAAAGACGTGTGGCCAAAGCGGTTGGGAAATTGATTGGCCAAAAACTTCAAGAAGCTGGAGTTCAAAAAATTGTATTTGACCGAGGCGGTTTTCTCTATCATGGACGTGTTGCCGCTTTGGCTGATGGGGTCCGCGATAGTGGCTTCGAATTTTGATCCCGACACTGCTGAAAAAGGAAGATAGCGATGGTTGAAGTATTTGATGCAGCGCAGCATAAAGAAACCGAACTGAAAGATCGTGTCATTCATGTAAATCGCGTCGCCAAAGTCGTCAAGGGTGGACGGCGATTCAATTTCAACGCTCTTGTAGTTGTAGGAGACGAAAATGGGACGGTCGGAGTCGGTTTTGGTAAAGCGGGTGAAGTCTCCGATGCCATCCGTAAAGCCATTGAACGTGCCAAAAAGAATTTGTTTAAGGTGCCTTTGGCCGGTACGACCATCCCTCATGAAATTATGTGCCGTTTCGGGGCAGGCCGAGTCTTGTTGAAACCTGCCGCCCGCGGTACGGGTGTTATTGCCGGAGGACCGGTTCGAGCGATTGTCGAGGCTGTTGGAATACGGGATATATTGACGAAATCGCTGGGTACCAATAATACCATGAACATTGTGAACGCGACGGTGGATGGACTGAAGTCGCTTAAAGATGTGGAGTCCGTGGCACGTCTTCGAGGCAAAGACCCAAAGGAGATTCTTTAGTTATGGCACGCAATCTGGAAGTGACATTGAAACGAAGTTTGATCGGTAAAGTTCCCAAACACCGGCGAACCGCCAAGGCGTTAGGGTTAAGCCGTCCCAATAAAAAAAGAGTTCTGGAAGATACTCCCCAAATTCGCGGGATGATCAAAAGCATAGATTTTATGGTGGACGTTAGAGAATTGGATTAGAAAGACCATTGCAGAAATAAGTGAGAGATTATGAATATCGGTGAACTGAAAATTCCACGTCGAAAGAAAAGAAAACGAGTCGGACGCGGGCCGGGATCGGGTCATGGAAAAACCGCTACAAGAGGACACAATGGACAGCGGTCACGTTCAGGATTTAAGAATCGTGCCTGGTTTGAAGGTGGACAAATGCCACTGCAGCGGCGCGTGCCTAAACGTGGATTTCGATCCATGAATAAAAAAACGTTTCAATTGGTCAATCTAATGGCCTTGCAGCGGTTTAATGATGGTGATACGGTCAATCCGGAGTCATTGCAAGAAAACGGTCTGATAAAGCATGCTGACCGGCCGGTAAAAATTCTGGGCGACGGTGAGTTAAACAAGAGGCTTATAGTAAGTGTTGATGCTTTTAGCCGTTCGGCCAAAGAGAAAATTGCACAGGTTGGCGGAGAGGCCACCTTGCGGTCCAAGGCGGCATTGGCAGAAGGAGATTCTGGCGCATAGCAGATATAAAGGTTGTGATACACTATGATTGATGCGGTTGCCAATATATTTCGGATTCCCGACCTGAGAAAGCGAGTCATTTTCACATTTGCAATGCTGGCTGTACTCGCACTCGGTAAATATATACCGATTCCGGGGATAAATCCTGCCGAACTGCAGAATCGGGGAGCCGGAGGCGGACTATTTAACCTGATGGACTTGTTTGCGGGCGGTGCTTTTAGTATGGCGTCTGTTTTTGCTTTGGGGATTATGCCCTACATCAGTGCCTCCATTATTCTTCAGCTGCTGACCGTGACTTCCCCTTATCTTGAGGAACTGTCCAAGAAAGGAGAGGAAGGGCGTAAAAAGATAAATCAATATACCCGTTATTTAACGGTTGGTATCACCATGTTTCAGGCTTTTATGTTTTCCTTTTATTTGGAAAATCCGCAATCTTGGGGCAATCTGGTTTATAGTCCGGGTTGGGGATTCCGCATCATGTGTATGGTGACTATGACCGCTGGAACCGTGTTCATTCTGTGGAT
>CAZXSQ010000489.1:0-1160 GCA_964643335.1 uncultured bacterium | reverse complement strand
CACCGAACATGGTATTGGGAATGGAATATCCTTGATCATTTTCGCCAATATTGTGGCTCGGGTGCCTGAAGCGGTAAGTGAATCTTATTTTTATTTATCGCACGACGATCCCAACTTCACCCCGTTGACTGCTCTGGTTACATTTGGTGTGTTGCTTGTGTGTATTGCGGGAGTCGTGATTATCCAATACGGCCAGAGGCGTGTGCCTATCAAGCGGGGCCGAATGGTCCGCGGGGCGCGAATGTACGGTGCTCAGAGCAATACCTATTTGCCGCTTCGAATCAACACAGCCGGTGTTATTCCGGTTATTTTTGCCGCGGCGATTTTGATGCTTCCACAGTTTTTCTTGAATTTTACCATGCCGTTGAAAGGGCATGAATATCTAGGATTCATTTATTACATATTCGAATGGATTAGTAATCAGCTGGTTCCGGGATATTTCTTTTATACAGTTATTTATGTTGGATTGATCATCTTCTTTTGCTATTTCTATACGGCTATTACTTTCAATCCGAAGGATGTGGCTGAAAATTTACAAAAATATGGTTCCACTATCCCTGGTTACAGCCACGGTAAACGGACGGAAGAGTATCTCACCCGTATCTTGAATCGGATCACATTGGCTGGTGCTATTTTCCTGGCAGGGGTGGCGGTTCTTCCCGATCTGATGCGTCGATTTATGCAAATTCCACCGAATATCGCCAATTTGCTTGGTGGAACATCATTAATCATTATTGTTGGAGTGGCCTTGGATACGGTGAATCAGGTGGAAAATCATTTACGGGTGCGTAATTATGATGGATTCCGGAAAAAAGGCCGTGTACGCAGCCGGTCTGGTATGTAACCCTGTTGGATATAGGAAATTATAGAGTATAATATATGGTTCACTTTAAGGCTTAAGCGGAAGAGCATAAGAATGTAAAAGCAAGTGTTCACGTTTAAAATGTTTTTTTATCTATTCGGCATGAAGGTATGATCATACTAAAAACACCTCAGGAAATTCAACGTTTACAGGAAAGTGCTGATTTGGTTTCTGAGGTGATGAATAAGATGCTGGAGATAGCCAAGCCGGGATTGCCGACGATCGAGCTGGATGTTTTAGCAGAGAAAACAATCAGGGGATTCGGAGCGACCCCTGCTTTTAAAGGGTATCGTGGTTT
>CAZXSQ010000488.1:0-4811 GCA_964643335.1 uncultured bacterium | reverse complement strand
CTGGGAACTCTTATTTCGGCACCGGGGGGACGGCCCTTTTTGTCCTGGATTACGAAACCGGTGAAAAACGGGAAGCGAATCTCAACGATCTTATCGATATTATCCGGCTAACAGACAAACTCGATCATATCGACTTTATGCTTCTGCCGACTTATCCTAATGAAATACCGGTCGAGGAAGTCGATGTGAACCGGTTTTTCGCAGGGTTGAAATATACGCAAAAACCCATTATGGGTGGTGTCTATACATCAGAGGGAATTGAAAAGAGTCTCGAAATCGCCGAAATGATTGCCGGTGGTGCTGAGGCTTTACGTGAACGGCCTATTATTTCCATGATCACATGCGGCATCAGTCCTTTACGGCTCGATAGCAAATATGGAAAATTCATGATAAGTCTTGCCCGAAAGGGAATCCCCACTGCAGTTCCGGTTGAGCCACTATGCGGTGCTACGGCACCAGTATCGTTGGCCGGAACGCTGGTAATTCAAAATTGTGACGGGCTTATCAATGTCATGCTTTCGCAGCTGGCCAATCCAGGTGCGCCGGTTATTTATGGCAGTGTGGCAACATCGGTGAATATGCATGACATCGGGTACCTTGGCGGACCGGTGGAAAGTGGTATGCTCAATGCGGCCACCGCCCAGTTGGCACGTTATTACGGTTTTCCTTATTATTCCACGGCGGGCATCAGTGATTCGAAAACGCTCGATGCACAGAGTGGGTATGAATCCAGTATCAATAATCTGCTTGTTGGACTGGCCGGAGGTGACTTTATTCACGACGCCGCCGGTCTTATGGAATTCGCTATGACGGTCAGCAAGGAAAAACTGGTTATCGATAATGAAATCATCGGCATGGCAAAACGTGCCATATCCGGGATAACGGTTAATGAAAATACGCTTGCATTTGACACGATAAAAGCGGTAGGGCCGGGTGGAAATTTTGTAGCGGTTCGGCATACCAGGAAACATTTCAACAAAGAGCATTTCCGTCCCAAATTGGCAAACAGAGATAAACGCGACACCTGGGAACAGAAAGGCTCACCGACAACCGACAAACAGGCTCATTCTGTTGTGAAAAATATCCTTGGTGAATCTCCTGTTTGTTATGTTGACGATGCTCTTTCTGATAAAATCCGGACCAAATTCCCCGACATACGCTAAAAAAACCAATAATTTTGTACTTATAATTTAATATCAGTAGAGGATTTGTATGATTGTTCTCGGTGAAAAAATCAATGCTACACGCAAATCAATAAGAAACGCAATCGCGGCGAAAGACAAAGAGGTCATCATCCAGCAGATCAAAGGCCAGGATGAGGCCGGCGCTCACTACATCGATCTCAACGCGGGGAATCCGGACGGTGACATCGAAAAAGAAGCGGCAGATATGCAATGGCTTATTGAAATTGCGCTAGACAACACGGAAAAGCCGCTTGTATTGGATTCCGCTTCAGCAAAGGTGATCAGCCAAGGAGCGGAATTTCTCGCCGGACGGCGGGGCTGGATGCTTAATTCAGTCAAAAATGAAGCCTCTGTATTAGATACGCTGCTGCCAATCGCGGTGCGATTTAATGCGCCGGTAGTCGCTTTGGCCATGAATGGCGAAACCATCCCTGAGACGACAGACCTGCGTATAGAAAACTGTTGTTCAATCCGGAACAAATGTGAAGAATTGGGGCTGAAGGAAGAGAACATCTTCTTTGATCCACTGGTGATGCCCATTTCTTCCAATTATAAATTTGGCCAGGTGGTTTTAGAAACATTGCGTACGATTAAAAGTGAATTTCCACAAGCAAAAACAACTTTGGGATTGTCAAACGTTTCTTTTGGGCTGCCCCACCGGCAGAAAATCAACAGTGCTTTTCTTATCGCGGCGATAGCCAACGGACTGGATTCGGCTTTTTGCGATCCGACACGGAAGGAAATCATGCAGGCTATTTTGCTCGGACCGCTTGTCTGTGGTAAAGACCGTTTTTGCCGCCGTTTTGGAAGAGGGGCCCGCAAAGGATTATTTGAGAACTAAAACGATTTAGGAAATAATAATATGGAACAAGTTTATCGAAAAGGAACCCTAGTACAACCGGTCAGACGTTTATCTGAGGAGCAGGTGCGGTATATTCATGAAGCGTCTCTTTCCATACTCGATGATCCCGGGATAACGTGCTTCAATGAACAAGCCGCCGATATTTTTAACGGCTGCGGCTGTACGGTCAAACGTTCTGAAAATGGTTCGGAAAGTTGGAATATCCGTATCCCTTCTCATCTCATCAAGGAATCGGTTCGCAAGGCACCAGATGAAGTTATTTTAGGCGCCAGAAACGAGGAAAATACGCTTCAACTCAATGCACATAAACCTCTGGTTTATTTTGGAACCGGTTCCGAAACGAATATATTTCTCGATACAGAAATAAAAGAATTTGTTAGAAAAGACGATCCGAAGGATATTCGGTATCTGCCAGTATATATCCAAAACCGTGGTTCCATTGCCAATCTCTGCAAAGCGGCCAAGTTATGCAACCGGCTTGAAAATGTGGATTTTTTTATCCGGAATGTCAACATTCAAGACGAGGGCATTCATGAGGGCAATAAAGATGTCAATGTTTTTTTTGCCTCGCTCCTGTACATGCAAAAGCATGTCATGGCCGGATTGGTGGATGTGAAGAACCTTGATAAGGTATTGCGGCTGGCTGAATTGTTTGCCGGGGGACAGGAGGAGGTTTCAGCAAAATCCCTCATCTCTTTTATTACCTGTATTATAAAAAGTCCCTTGCAAATGGTGGACGATACCACCGAGAAACTGATTGAAATCTCCCGCAAAGGAGTTCCGGTGGTGATGTCCAGTTCCCCGCAGGGCGGCTCGACAGCGCCTATTCAAGAAGAAGGCATGGTATCCATGATCAATGCTGAAATCCTGGCCGGCATCACCCTGTCGCAGCTTGTTAATCCGGGGGCGCCAATACTGTATGGTGCGGTGCCGGTACGGGCGAGATTGGACACTTTGCACGATTTATATGGTGCGCCTGAGTTTATCCATTACAATCAGGACTGTGTTCAAATGTCGGAATATTATGGTATTCCCTGCTATTCCACGGCTGGAGTAGGAGATGCGAAAGTTCCGGGGATTCAAGCCACGATTGAAAAAGTCTTCTCTCAATTGGCGGTCGCACAAGCGGGCGCTCAATATATACATTATGCATTCGGTCTGCTAGACAAAACAAATATATTCTCTCCATTGCAGGCTGTGCTGGATGATGAACATATCGGTATAGTCAGGCAGATTTTAAGGCAACCGGTTTTTTCCGGTGAAGATACAAAAAAGGCGGTAGACGAAGTCAAACAAGTCACCGCCTCATCAACAAAACTTTTTGCACGTTACATTCGTAAGGCGCGCCGGCGTGGACTGGTTTCACCTCCTTACAACTTTGAAACATCCAAAGCAGACGATGAAGTCCTGGTAAAAGCACACGAACGCTTGCAGAGATTCCTTCAAGAACCAAGTGAACTGCTGGATGAGGAAGTGATCCAAAAAATATACAAGGAAATCGACGGTCTTCTGCCGCGCGGTTCATTTACAATCTCATGATAAGGAAATTTGTACAATGGATGAAATGATTCAAAAAATCAAGGAAAATGTGATTCAAGGAAGAATCGACAAAGAGGATGAAGGATTTGAAGGGGATATGGAAGGTCAGCCGGGTGTTACCGAACTGGTTGAACAAGCCTTGGATCAGGGAATGAGTGCAGCGGATATCTTGAACAAGGCTCTGCATCCTGGCATGGAGGAAGTCGGTAAACTCTTTGAGGAAGGTAAATACCTTATTCCGGATATGCTGGCGGCTGCCGAATGTGTCGGTGAGGCTATGAATATTCTTGAACCCCATCTGGCCGGTGAAGATGTGCCCAGCAAGGGGAAATTTTTATTAGCGACCGTGGAAGGAGACTTGCACGATATTGGTAAAAACATTGTCGCAACCATGCTTCGAGGGGCTGGTTTCGAAGTAATTGACATGGGAACCAGCGTCAAAGCGGATAAAATCGTTCAGGCGGTCGAAGAGAATCATCCAAAGTATTTAGGTCTTTCCGCTTTGTTGACTACAACGATGGGGCATATGAAAGAAGTGATTGATCTGCTGCAAGAAAAAAGTCTACGCAATTCGGTTACTGTGCTTGTTGGGGGAGCGCCGATATCCGAGGATTATGCATCAAAAATTGGCGCCGATCTTTATTGCGAAGATGCATTCGACACCATGGAAAGAATTGAGAAAATAAAATAAGGAGAACCAGTTTTTATGGGTAATCCAAAAGACCCGTATTCCCAGGCGGTCAGCAGTGGGAAGTACGACCGGGGACAGTCCTATCATTCAAAATACGACCATGTCCGGCTTTTTTGGGAGGATGCTCTGACCCGTATCTATATAAAACCATCGATTATCGGAAGGCTGGCGGCTTGTAAAACGCTGGGACGTGGACTTCGCATCATGGATTTGGGGTGTGGAAGCGGCGATGGTTTTGAAATGTTTCTCCAAATTCCTGCCGATGAAAACGATCTTCGTTCCGATATCAACAGGCTTATCACTTATGATGATGTAGACCGGTATACGGGAATCGATCTGAATAAGGATTTATTGAAGCAGAATGAAGAGCGCTGGGGAGACAATTCCAAGATGAGTTTCACTCAGGGCAATTTAGCGAAAGGATTGCCGGCGGTGGAGGATGATAATCCTTACGATATTTATTTCGCCGGGTACGGCACGTTGTCTCATTTGCATCGTGAAGAAACGGTTCAGCTTTTATGCGATATTGTTCAAC
>CAZXSQ010000487.1:0-4822 GCA_964643335.1 uncultured bacterium | reverse complement strand
GTTTCAGGGGTTTACGCAGGCGATCCCGAAAAATTGAGTCTGCGGGGTACCTTTCCCTTCATGTATGATCTCGAGCGTCAATACGGCGGTTTAATGCGCGGTATGACAGCACGGATGTTCAAGCGTAAAAAAAATAAGCAATCCAATCCGCCGAAAAAACCAAGAGCCAAGAATTTATGTTCGTACATCGATGAGATGTCTGTCCTAACCAACGCTCTTTTTGATGAACTCAAAGATAACATTGTGCTTGAATCTCAAATCAGTGAAATTACATACCAACCTTCTGAAGGAATGACTGTCAAATGGAAGGATACTGAAACTCATACAGAAAAAGCCAAAGCCATCGTATTTGCTGTCCCGGCTTACGCCTTGGCAGACCTGGCAATTTCATTGCTCCCGGAATCAAAGAATTATTTGAAATCCATCCCATATAACCGTTTAAATGTCATTGGAATGGGTTTTCCTCGTGAAAAAATCAGTCATCCTTGTGATGGATTCGGCTTTCTGGCGCCACGAAATCAGCAAGTCCGGATATTGGGGAGTATTTGGAATTCAAGTTTGTTTGTCAGGCGTGCTCCGGGAGGTGAAAGATGTTTTTCTATTTTTATCGGCGGCGGACTGGATCCCGATGCTTATGAATTACCCGATGACGAACTGCTGAGTCAAGTCATATCCGATTTGGATACCACTCTCGGCCTTTCAGGCTCTCCTTCCATTCAAAGAATCTTTCGGTGGGAAAAAGCGATTCCACAATATCCCGTCCATCATGTAGACCATATTGAACAACTAAAAAAAGAGCAAGCCAAAATTCCAGGATTATTTTTAACCGGAAATTATTTTGATGGTGTTTCAGTCAACGATTGTATTCGTAACGCCAAACAGGTTTCAGAACAGGTTGCCGATTATTTATCTGAACAATAGATGTCTTTAAAGGAACAAGTATGAAAACACATATTATTCTTGTTACGTATGGTGAACCATCCCAGCCAATATTCAAAGATCAATGGAGGTACTCCAACCAGATTCTTTCCAAACTGACAAGGCTGGTTGCACCCATTCCAAAATTTGCTGTTCCTTTCATTGGAGCTTGGCGCGGGTATACTCGCATGAAATTGTGGAAGGAGATGAATTATTCTTCTCCATTGGAAGAGATTACCGAAAGCCAAGCCTCCAAACTCAACACGATCTTAAATGAACAAAAGCCGGAAATAACCTGGAGTGTTCAAACAGCGTATGAATTTCGCCATCCCTTTTTGAGTGACCGTTTATCCAAGTTTGGCGGTCAAACTGAAGACCGCCTGTTCATTATCCCCATGTATCTTCCTGAATCCGATTTCACCTCTGAAATATCGAGAAGGGATTATGAAAAATTCATCAATTCCACAAAAAAACAATTACCGGAAATTGAATTTATAACTTTTCGCCCGAATTTAGAACAAATTGCCGAAATAATGGCTCAGCATGTACGCAATGAATTGAAACACCACCAAATAAGTTTTTCAGAGCTTAAACAGTACGGTTTACTTTTGGGTTGCCATGGAACTGTTATTAAGCCTCCGCCAGGGATCAAGGATACCGGCTATAAAGACACCTTTGCGATGTACCAATTGTTGGAAAAGAATCTGGCTGATGAGTTTCGGTCAATCAGTATCGGCTGGTTAAATCATCGGCTGGGAGGAGATTGGACAACCCCCACATTGGAACAGTCCGCTCGGCAAATGTTGGATGAAGGAATTGTAAAATTTATCTATTATCCCTTCGGTTTCATTGCCGACAATGCTGAAACACAACTTGAGGGTAAAACCGTGCTTGAAGAACTGGGTATAAAATCATATATCCACCTCCCCTGCCTCAATTCTCAGAATGAGTTTATAAATTTGTTAGCTACACGAATTCTTAATCAGATGGATAACACCGAAACTAGCCAAGCATTTGAAGCAGCCAATGTCTAAACAAAAACAATTACTGAAACTAGGAACTCGAGGCAGTCCCTTGGCCATCTGGCAGGCGGAAAGAGTGAAAAGCCTGCTAATCAACAAGATTCCCCATCTTCATATCGAAATTATAAAAATTCAAACGATCGGTGATAAAATTCTCGATAAACCCATCATCGATGTGGGGGACAAAGGTATTTTCACGAAAGAAATCGAGAAATCCTTGCTCAATGAAGAAATCGATATCGCCGTTCATAGTTACAAAGACTTGCCCACAAAGCTTCCTGAAGGATTGGAGATCGTGTCTGTTCCCGAACGGGATTCTCCGTTCGATGTACTTATTTCGCAAAAAGCTTCAAGTCTTAAGGATTTGCCTGAGAATCCACTCATCGCCACTGGCAGTTTGCGCCGGAAATCCCAGGTTCTGGCCACTCGTCCGGACGCCCGGATAGTGGACATCCGAGGGAACGTAAATACACGTATGCGAAAATATCACGAGTCAAACTGGGATGCACTCATTATGGCGATGGCCGGAATCAGGCGTATGGGTTGGGAAGAACAAATCGCGGGGATATTGACCACTGATGAAATGTTACCCGCTCCCGCCCAAGGCGCTTTGGCGGTTGAATCGAGAAGCCTCGACCAGGAAACCAGATCCTTGTTGGGAAATATTCATGATAGAGATACAGCCCTCCTGGTTGAAGCGGAAAGAGCGCTTCTGGCCACGCTCGAAGGCGGTTGCCAGGTGCCGATAGGCGCTCACGCGGTGCTTTTTGACGGTGAAATTATTTTGGAGGGATTTATCGGTTCATTGGATGGTAAACAATGTATTCGGCGAAAAATGACTGGCGATATCAATAATCCAGCCTATGTAGGTCAGTTACTGGCTGAAAAAATGCTTAAAGAGGGTGGGGGGGAAATCATTGAGGAGTTGTTAAGGACGTCACAAAAAGCTTAGAATCAGGTAGGAACCGTTCGCAAAGTAGGGGCGGTTCGCGAACCGCCCCTACGGATTGCCCTTGGCACCCCCATTAGGATTTCGATAAATACAAGTGGCTCATCAGGAGATTCGCCCTCCCGGTTATTATTCCGGTTTGTTGATTTGGATAATGATATTCTCCAATCCGGGATGAAGTTTTTCGATTTTGACAAACGGGGTGGCATCCTTACTCCAATATTTCGCTCTTTTCGGATGCACTTCTAGGGTATATTCGTCATTTGGGCGAAGGCCGACTATCCAGAATTGGCCGTCATTTTGGGTTTCGTCATAAAATTCGTTTGAATTGTCACTCTTAGGAACTACCCATACATCCGGAACCGGGTTGCCGGTTTGATCGATGACCTTGCCTTTCAAGAAACTGGCCGGTGTAAGTTCAATATCGAATTGTTTGGTTCCTTCTTCCGGAATTTCAATGTCGAAAGACTCATCACAGTAATCCTTGGCTTTTGTGCGTACATCATTTTCATCAGTAGATTGAAAATTAGTTATGTTAATAGATAATGTCGCTTCACCTGGTTTGAGTCCGTATACTTTATATGTTCTTTCTTCTTCGTTAATTTCTCCTTTCAATCCTTCCGCACTGATTGAAATACCACGACTGGGCCAGTTTCCATCTTTGGTGACAATCCTGCCGGTCAGAGTTGGCGCTTCTGATTTGTCTTCCAACTCAACTTTGATATCCGTAATGGGATCACCGGCTTTAAATTGAATTTGAGCCAAACCTTCCGCTATGAGCCGTAGATGTTGATCTTGATGGAACCAGGTCATGGGTGAATTACCACTCATTGTCGCAACTGCTTCAATCATATTCCTGTTACCAGAGATATTTTGAACGCCGTAAGAACTGTGGCCTCTGTTCCGTTTTCCGTCGTTGATAGGTTCATAAACGAAAGCAGAAATAGTAGTCGTATAACTCTGGTCGTCAGCATCAGTAACGATGCAGAAATCGAAACGTCCCTGCTCATCAGTATTACCGCTGCCATCGATTATACCGAACTGGCCACCATCGACTTGCAACTGTGCACCTTTTACCTGCCTGCCGTCTTTGAAAGTAACAATACCGGACAACCGGGTTTTGACACCCGGTTCCGCGAAGAGTTCAAAACCGGTGACATCTTGATCCTCAACAACGATTTTGGAAGTTCCTGAAATCGTGATTCTTTCATTTAACAAACAACCATTGACAGGTACAAACCCGGCGTAAGTTTGCCGTTTAACTATCGGGTCGATGGAGTATTCCCCTGGAACGACGCCGGTGAATTGGAATTCGCCGTTTGCATTTGTTGTGGTGATGCCATATTCGCCACCTTGACCATAATTCCCGTCTGTTACATTTCGGTTCAAACGCAGGCAATAGCCTTCAATCGGTCCTTTTGTATCTTCTTGAAGCACTTTTCCTGAGATCGTATACGATTCATAGGAATCATAATTCACGGAAATAAATGTAGCGTAATCTTCAGCTGTGAATTCTATGGTTTTCGTTTCAAAAACTGTTGATGCTGGTGGAGTGACCACTAGTGTATAGTCACCGAAAGAAATATCTTTAAAACCGGTACGCCCCAGATCATCTGTCTGTTTCATTTGAATACCATGTTGTCCATCCTTTGATTTCAGGACAACGTTGCAATCAGGCAGAGAACTCAATCCAAGGATTTTGATTCCGGGCTGTTTTACACGAACAACAACAGTGCACTTTTCTTGCAGGAACAAATGTGCTCCTCCAAGAGCTGGGCGAATAGCAATCATTTGGCTTTTCTCTTCACCTTTTTGCGCTTGTATAAAATAGGTACCCGGTACTAGATTTTCGAAGCGGCAATGGCCGTTGACGTCCGTTTTCAATGTCGCGATAATTTCTCCTCGCGGAGTAATTTCAGATTTTCTGAAACCA
>CAZXSQ010000486.1:0-4832 GCA_964643335.1 uncultured bacterium | reverse complement strand
CGAAATCATGATGCGCACGGGTTTCGTATTTCCAGACCAGGTTGCTATGCCAATCTAATTCCAGAATCATATGATCCTTTACAATAGCGGCCAGGTTGCCGTTTGGCAGCATATGGGCATAGTGCCAGCTTTTTCCCTGCGGATAGCTCCAGCGATGAACTTCAGTACCGTCGATATCGATCAAATGGGCCACCTCAGTTTGGCGGCTGGAATACAACCTGTATCCTGGATCGCATTTCTCGCGTTTTAGCAAGGTAACACCGAGTTCGGACTTGCCAGTCTCTTTTCCATGGCTGCTAACATTACATATCAGACCCAGTGAAACATACATGAGTCCGAGTAATGCAATAGAAGGTAAACTATATTTCTTTTTCATCATCAATCCTCTCAGAAAGTTTTTACTCCGCTCTCATCAAAAAAAGAATTTTTATGTTTGATTATTTCAATTACAGATCAAAACAGTTTCGCTTTTTTGAATCTACTTGATGATCATTCACTCTTGAGTTACTTCAAATACACCTGTTGCCGAAGTGGTTTCATTGCCATCCGGGCGTGCTTCTATGACCAGCCTACCGACTAAACGGGGGCCGTTCTTTTTGGCTTCCTGGGAGATGGAGACATTTTCACGGGGGCGGTTTTTCTCACCGCGATGGGGATGGTCACCCAAATAGCCACCGCTGTATTCGACATTAAATTTGAACAATTCGAGGATAAGTTTACCCGGCTTTATACTTCCGCGAAGATAATTCACATCCTCCTGAGTTCCCCATAGTGCTCCGTGAACAATTTGCCAGATACCGTCTTTATGTTTCACTGTTATCCGGTGATGTTCACCACACAGGAATACATCCACTCCGTGTTTAACCATCGTTTTCCAGAATTCAGTGTCAGGGCCTCCCTCCAACATATTCGCACTGGAATTTTTGCTCTTCACAGGCCCCACAACCGGGACGTGTCCTTGAACTATGATAAATTCTTTGTCCTGGTACTTTTCAAGGGTTTTTTTAAACCACTCCAGTTGTTTGCCTGAAACAGTCATGGACATCCGGTCTCCCGCATCTTCAAAAGTATCGACCGAGATTACAGCCAGATTTTCCTTGCTGAAAGAATAAGCGAGTTCCTTTTTGTGTTCGGGACCATTAAGGGGCATATCAAAGATGGAAGCGAACTGCTCCGCAAAAACCGGAGTAAGGTGCATTTTACGCAGACCTTGATCATCTCCATACTCATGATCTCCCGGTGCGATATACAGTTTGATGTTCTTGTCCTCGAAACGTTTTTTGAAACCACCCCAGTATTTGTTGGTTTGTCTCTGCACCTCTTCTTTGTTGGTCCACCACCTGGCGTCCATGATATCTCCGGCATTTAATGAGAAAGCAGGGCCTTCCTTCTTCATCCCATCCAGGAACCAATCCATCGCCTCTTCCCATCCGGGTTGGGGGTAGTTGATGTTCCAATTGAAAAGGTCTGGAAAACTGGTGAAATGGAAACTTGCGTCATTTTCGGAAGTGGGAAACTCGAACATCTCCCCAGCAGCCTCCGTCTGTGCCTGAGCAGGAATTGGATTACAAACAAAGATAAATAATCCCACAGTAAGAAATACCATAAATAAGTTTCTCATTTTTTCATCCATCTTATTAATTAGGTGGCTAATTTGTTGCTGCATTTTTAACTCCTTTCTGTAACGTGACCCTCAATAGACTGTTATTCAAAATTGGGGAACATGTAAGTATTGAGATTTCAGATAGAGTATAAACCTGTTTTCGTCCCCCGAAAGGGACGAACTCTATCGCGCAATTAGCTTTGAAGACCTTGGGTAACGGTTTGCAGAAACTCTCTAACATGTCGGGCAAGGTAATCGATTCCTTCCGGGTTGTCCGGTCTTGGAATCAGTGGTGCAAAAATGTTTTCGCAGCACAGCGGTATCTTGATTCCTTTAAACGCCACGGGATGCAATAGGCGGTAGTGATCGATTTCACCAAATCCCGGTGCACAATCCCGGTCTTCCGGCCAGTTGCGATGGTCTTTCATGCAGAAACTGCGCACCACGTCGGCGCATTTCTGGATGTCGGGAATTGGATCCACGTTCAGGTAATCCATCACATTACCGGCGTCATAATTGACCATGATGGCGGGATCATTCACTTCACGAATAATTGAAGCGCAGGCCTCGCCGGTTCCGGTATTTCCACCGTGTTGTTTTACGGCAATCATGACATTGTGATCGCGTGCAATGGGAGCCAGTTGTGAAAACCGTTTGATCCATAGTTTCCGGTTGCCGCCTTTAGTATGACCGAAGGTGAGAACTTGGGGTATTCCCGCCGCGCTTGCTTGTTTGATGCGGTTGGTCAAGATTTTCATGGCCTCTTCATGCTCCGGATAAACCCTGGAGAACATCATCAAAGGTGTAAGACCACTATCGCGGCAGAGATCTCCCAGTTCCCGTGCCCGTTTCAGTGGAGCATCGGCAGGGATGATGGGCACACGGCCACTGCCATCTTCATTATGAGTGGTTCCCCAGGCGACATACTCATAACCGGCATTCTTGATTCCCGTCAGTGCCCGCCGAAAAGGAAATTGGCTGTAAGGCAGAGTCATGCACGCAATTTGGAATTCGGTAGGTTGGCGCGCTTCACCCGCTTGGATTGAAGATGCGCCAATCGAACCCGCTGCAATGCTCGAGAGTGCAAGTGTTCCCCTTCGCAAAAAGTCTCTACGGTTTTGTGGTTGATTGGATTGAAAGCCACTGTCTTTTAAATTGATCCTATTCATTGTTCTTCTCCCGAAAAACATCATGTGTACTGTCATCATTTTGGCATGAAAGGGCACACAGGTGCAATCCCTGCCTATACAATGAATATGTCATTGGATAAGTCTCTATTACTCCAGGCATAGCCTTTCCTTCAATTTCCTGTCACAATTTATATAGATTTGAATTGCAATAATAAACGGATGGAAAAGATAAGTTACATCTGGCGGCTAACCCTTTATACGAATCTATTCAGCATAGACAATCAATTATTGAAAAGATGGGACAAAAACAATGAACAACTATCGTTGCGCAAATATCTCATACAAATCTGTATTGCTATTTATCACCATGATCGCGGTTACAGTGAACGTTGTTGCAGAAGAATCCAAGGCCATTTCTCCAAGCGATAACGTTCAATTATTCAATGGCAAAGATTTTACCGGGCTTTACACGTGGTTGAAAGAAAGCGGTAGAAAAGATCCAAAAGATGTGTTTAGCGTTGAAGAGGGGATGATCCATATTTCCGGCGAAGGTTTCGGATATCTCGCAACCGAACAAGCATACAAGGATTACCATGTAAGTGTGGAATACAAATGGGGAGAACGCACGGACGGCTCGGGTTATGTTCGTAATTCCGGGATACTTCTCAATGCCGCCGGCCCCGACGGCGGCGCAGGCGGAACCTGGATGACCTCGATTGAATGCCAGCTGGCCCAAGGTTGCGAGGGTGATTTAATCGTGATTCGAGGCAAAGATAGGAAAGGTAATGTCATATCGGCCACCATCACCAGCGAAACGATCGTGGCTTCGGATGGACGCACACGGTGGAAAAAGGGTGGCAAGATAACTCCATATTCAGGAAAACAGTTTTGGTGGTCCAAACATCAAGCCGGTTTCGAGGAGAAACTCGACACACGCGGCAAAAACGATGTGGCCAGTCCCTTGGGAGAATGGACCAAAGTGGACTGCATCTGCAAGGATGATACCATCACCATCAAAATAAACGGAGTTACTGTGAATCAATGTTTCGATGTTTTCCCCTCATCGGGTAAGATTTTGCTGCAGAATGAAGGGAATGAGATTTATTTTCGTAATTTTCAGTTGAGGCCGGTAAAAAGGTAGATTAAGAAATACCTTGGTAGATCAGGCGTCTCGCCTGAATCACGAACTGTGGGTAGATCAGGCGTCCTCGTTGGAATCACATGGTGGGTAGAGCAGACGGAGAAACAACACAGGCGGGTCGCCTGTTTTACCCGCAATTAGGAAATGTAGATGGGTTAGCGAAGCGTAACTCATCGAATGTTTTTTGAGGTAACACGAAGGGAAAAGATGGATTACGCCTGACGGCTAACTCATCCTATCACTGAACTTGGGGAGATTGACTAATGAAATCAAAAACAACGCAGTCCAACGATTCTTCAACATCACGGCGGAAATTCTTGAAGGCTTCCACTGCCGCTTTGGCCGGTGGAATCACGGCAGTCAACCACAGAAACGCATTGAGCGCTCATATGGGAGTGAATGATTTGCTTAGTGTCGGCTTGATTGGATGCGGCGGCCGTGGAACCGGTGCAGCGTCCCAGGCGCTAAGGGCGGATAAAAATGTCAAACTCACAGCGATGGGTGATGCTTTTGCCGATCGTATAGAACTCAGTCTTGATAAATTGAAAGAGAAAGATGACATCGCGGGTAAAATCGATGTGCCTCCTGAACGCCGTTTTACAGGATTTGACGCCTACAAGAAAGTGATTGACAGCGGTGTCGACGTTGTTCTGTTGTGCGCCATACCCCACTTTCGTCCGAAGCATTTCCGTGCCGCGATTGAAGCCGGAAAACATGTCTTTGCTGAAAAGCCTGTCGCAGTCGATGCGCCTGGAGTACGGTCCATCCTTGAAACGAGCCGTATGGCCCAGGAGAAGAATTTATCGGTGGTTTCCGGATTGTGCCTTCGTTACAGCAATGGTTTTCAGGCAACGGTTTCACGTCTTCATGAAGGGGCAATTGGGGAAATCCACACGCTGCAAGCCAATGATTACCGTGGAGGGATATGGGTAAAATCCCGTCAACCGGATTGGACGGA
>CAZXSQ010000485.1:1967-4836 GCA_964643335.1 uncultured bacterium | reverse complement strand
TCGGATTCGATTCCTGAACATCTCTTTATCGATTTAACCATAGAACCGCCGGTAGGTCCGCAGCCCGATGTGACAGTGCCATTTCGTGAATTTATCGGGACGGAAGTTTTGGCCGAGGGAATTCATTCGGTTTATGGAACCGTCAATGGAAACCGGTTTTATGATGATGTCCTGATCATCGGGGACGAAGAAACGCACAGAGTCATAAAATTCATACGCAGCGGTGGTTTTATTGGTTCAATAGAACAGTTGGAAATATATAAGTCCGGACATGTGGTGTATAAGAAAGATGCACCGGTGAGAATTGAAAGAGAGATTAAGCTGTTGCCTGACGAGATTTTAACTCTGGTCAAAGGACAAATTGAAAAAATAGACTTTAGCAGCCTCAATGAAGTCTATTCACCGGATGTGACCATCGCCGATGGGTATACCTATACTATTAATCCTCCTAGTTTAGAAGAAGTCACTGTCCTTCAGGGGGCTGAAATCCCAAGTGATCTTGATCGGTTGATTCAGATGTTGGAACGGCTTCTGCAACAAGACTATGATGTTGAATCTTTTGAAAATTCCTCCACCGTAAAATATTGGAATCTCTATTGATCATCGAATTCTTTGATTTCTATACCAAACGGACATGGTTTTAGGCCATGTCCTTTTTTTATTTTTTATGCCCTATCTTTTCCTGAAAGAGATTGATTAAATGTTAAGATTCTTATTTGAGAGCAATGAGAGTGGAAGAAGCCGGAATTACGGAGGTAACAGTGAAAAAAAGACAATTCGGCCAAAGTGGCATTCAAGTTTCAGAAGTCGGTTTAGGGACGTGGCAAATAGGAAGCGATTGGGGGAATGTTCCGAAATTTCAGGCGAAAGAAATTCTTCGTGGGGCAGTGGAAAACGGAGTCAATTTTTTGGATACGGCCGATGTTTATGGAGCCGGGCGAAGTGAAAGCATCATCGGCGAGTTTTTAGATGAATGTTCTGAAGAACTTTTTGTGGCTACAAAAATTGGGCGTTTTCCTGATCCGGGCTGGCCAGATAATTTTTCATTGGGGGTGTTTCGGAAGCATACGGAAGAATCTCTGAAACGTTTGGGTGTTGAAGCGCTGGATCTAACTCAGCTGCATTGTATTCCCACAGAAATATTGATTCGCGGTGAAGTCTTTGACTGGCTTAAGATTCTTCAGAAAGAGGGCAAGATCAAACGCTTTGGTGTGAGTGTCGAAACCATGGATGAAGCTCTGTTTTGTATGCAAAAGGAAAGGGTAACCTCACTCCAGATTATTTTCAATATCTTCCGGCAAGAACCCAAAGAAAAACTGTTTAAAACGGCGAAAGAGAAGGGGGTTGCATTGATTGTGCGGCTTCCATTGGCCAGCGGCCTTTTGACGGGGAAATATGCCATTGACACGGAATTTTCGGAGAACGATCATCGACGCTATAACCGTGAGGGGGAGTACTTCAACGTCGGTGAAACATTTGCCGGAATCCCATTCGAAAAGGGGATTGAATTGGTGAAGAAATTGCGCTTGCTGGTTCCGGATGGAATGACCATGGCAGAAATGGCTATCAGGTGGATTCTTGATTTTGACGCTGTCAGTGTTGTGATTCCTGGCGCTACGGATGCCGGCCATGTTTTTGGCAATGTGAAAGCCAGCGGGATGGAACCGTTGGATGATGAGCTGCATCAGAAATTAAATGAGTTTTATGAAAGTGAGGTGGAGCAGCATATTCGAGGGGCTTATTAAGTAGGTAAAAAAGTATTTCGGATTTCGGCTCCTATCGTTTGTTCAAGATTCACTAACCAAATTCACCACGATTAATAGTTGTCAAGGATTACGCCTGGCGGTTAACCATCCTACGAATCTGCGAATCATACACACATCGATGACTACTCAACGCTTCGGCCTTCTTTTTGAAATCGTTTAAGCAATGATTCGAGACGCTGTGCCACTTCCGGAAATTTCTCCACTACATTGGTGGTCTCGTTGGGATCCTTTTCCATGTCGTAGAGTTGGTATGGTTTGCTTCCAGGTTTCCCGACCGGTTTTTGACGGCCGCCGGAGCCGGAACTCAAGATGAGTTTCCATTTTCCCTCCCGTATGGCAAATGTACCATTGGCGGAATGATGGACAACCGCTGGTCGGGGGGTGGGTAAATATTCTCCTTTCATTAACGGCAACAGGTTGAAACTGTCTTCTCCAGCGTCTTGTGGTAACGATCCACCTGTCAAAGCGGCACAAGTCGCCATTAAATCAGTTAAACAAATCGTATCGGCGCATTCACTTTTCTCGGGAATTTGTCCCGGCCATCGGGCGATAAAGGGTATACGATGGCCACCTTCATAAATATCAGCTTTGGTTCCGCGATAATGGGAGTTAGCCCTGTGGTTTGAAGGTTTGTAACCTTGAACAGAGTGGTCAGTAGTATGATCTTGTTCCACATCATGCAGCTCATACATATAAGAACCGTTATCGCTCGTTACGATCAATAAGGTGTTTTCTTTTATTCCTGCTTTATCGAGCGCATCGGCTACCTGGCCTACTGTCCAATCCACCTGAGTGATGAAATCTCCATACGGACCAAGTTCAGTATTATCTTCAAACCTTTCAGCGGGCAATATCGGTTTATGTGGCGCTGTCATTGCGAAATATAAAAAGAAAGGCTTGTCAGACTTCGATTGTTTATGGATATATTCCACCGATTTTTTGAGTAGGGTGTCCAATGTTTTGATCGGTTCAAAACCCTCGCCGCGTGGTCCTTTGCGCAAAAAGGCAGGATTGGGCTGACGTTTTTGCGTTTCGGTCAAAGGCGTTACAAACCGGTCATTTTCTATATAAACATAAGGTGGAAAATCCAACGAAGCGGAGAT
>CAZXSQ010000485.1:0-1957 GCA_964643335.1 uncultured bacterium | reverse complement strand
AGATGCCGAAGAAATAATCGAAGCCGTATGTTGTGGGACTGTTTTTGATCGGTTTGGAATCATCGATCTCTTTCTCTTCTTTATTTTTCCATGCAAAATCCATTCCCAAATGCCACTTCCCGACACTAGCCGTATGATAGCCTTGCTGCTTGAGAAACGACGCGGCCGTCATTCGTTCAGGATCGATCAAGTGTGGAGAGTAGCCATCCAGAACTCCACTTTTCAACCTGGTCCGCCAAGCATAGCGCCCGGTCAAAATCCCATACCGTGTAGGCGTACAAACGGCAGCCCCCGCATGAGCGTTGGTAAAGCGCATCCCTTCTCTGGCAAGCCGGTCCAGATTGGGAGTTGGGATGGTTGAAGACGGATTAAAACACTGCGCGTCACCATATCCCAAATCATCAGCCAGAATATAAACAATATTGGGAGGTTGGCTATTTCCCGCTGCCTGTATGATAGATGGATTTAAAAAAGCGAGAGAAGAAATACCAGTCAGTTTCAAAAAATTACGGCGTTGCATTGAACTTTGCTCCTTAGATTTATTGAGGTCTATTCAATTGTGTTTGGTGTTGGTGGATTAAGCAAGGTGAGTTAATATAATAAGGCATGACAGGGATTGAAATTCTAAAATTATAAGCAGGTCTTGTATGGAAAAAACAATCCGAAATCAACATTCATATCAATCGGCTTATATTCCTCTGATCGTTGAACGGTTAAAAAACATAAATCCATACAAAATCATTTTGTATGGTTCTCATGCTTCTGATAATCAGAATGAATCCAGCGACATCGATTTGTTGGTGGTCATTGATCGGGATGATTTTCCAAAAACCTTTCGAGAAAAAAGTGATCTTTATTTAGAAGCAGAAAGCGTAATCCGCGATCTGCAACAACAAATTTCCATTGATTTGATCATTCATACAAAAGCCATGTATCGCAAATTTATCGAACTTGGCAGTTTGTTCTCGCAAGAGATCAAGCAAAAAGGAATCGTATTATATGAAACCGATCACAAAAGAGTGGTTGGAACTGGGAAAAACGTTGAAGTCTAAAGTTCTCTATGAAATGTAAGCAGCAAAAGTTTTTGACATTCTTTGGAGGGTAAATATAAATGGAGAACCAGTCAAATTCAATTCATCTCGAATCGGAGAACGATATCCCCTGGTGGCAGCCGGTTTTGTTTGCGGCGATGGCTGGGGGAATGGGATGGGGGATTCGTGGGCAGTACGGGCATGAAACGGGGGCTATGATTGCCGGTTTACTGGTCAGTTTGACGCTTGCGTTTCTATTGTGTCAACGGAAATCCATGAGCGATACGTTTTGCGCGGTTGCCTGGGGTACGGTGGCGATGGGATTTGGGGGATCGATGACCTATGGGCAAACCGTCGGCTTGACGCACGACGCGCCTTTGGTAGGCCAATGGGCTGCACTGAGTTGGGGGCTGCTTGGGCTTTCGATAAAAGGAGCGATTTGGATTGGTTTCGCCGGTGTGTTTCTTGGTTTGGGCTTTAGTGAAAAACGCTACCGGTATGGTGAATTGCTGTTGCTAATGATCACCATGATCATCGCTTATTTCCTGGGCGTCTACATTTTGAATTCACCCTTTGATCCAGCGAACAAAGCGCTGCCAACGATCTACTTTTCCGATCATTGGTACTGGGAACCGGGCAGTGATTTGGAACCGCGCCTTGAATGCTGGGGAGGACTCTTGTTTGCGCTAATGGTTGTTATTGCTTATACCGGGCTTCGGCGCAAAGATCCTCTAGCTCCACGGATGGCTTTTTGGGGAATCCTGGGCGGTGCAATCGGTTTTCCTCTTGGACAGAGCCTTCAAGCTTTACATGCCTGGAATCCGGAATTGTTTGATCAAGGCTTTTGGTCCCGGCTTGATCCTTTCATGAACTGGTGGAACATGATGGAAACCACCTATGGTGCGGTGATGGGAGCGATGTTGGGA
>CAZXSQ010000484.1:0-4878 GCA_964643335.1 uncultured bacterium | reverse complement strand
TGTCGGGAGTCGGTGGGAACATATTATTGTCAATATTATAAGATGAGATCGCAGTCGCGAGAGCGCGATGATCCGCTTGGGTATTGGCGATCTTTGCACGTACTTGAGCGTTCAAAAAATTGGGGACCGCAATCGCGGCAAGAATCCCAATGATCGCTACCACAATTAACAACTCGATTAAGGTAAATCCTTTTTTTTCCCAGAATTGTTTCATTTTTAACCTCCGATAATCATGGTAATCCCATCTGCTGCAAAACACGTGGATTATTAATTCAAGCGATTTTCTCATAAAAATTTGATTCGTCAATGTATTTATGTTTTTTTGAGATTGATATAACAGACTTCCGAAAAAAAACTTGTTATTCTCAAAGCAGTATGTCTAGTATTTACAAGAAAATAGAAGATAATTAATCTGTTTTTTAGAGGTTACTTTTTAATTGTGAGGTGATCATCAATGTATACTAAACCAACACATATCATTTTATTTTGCATGTTTGTGGGCTTTCTCACTCAAACTGGCTTGGCGCAAGAATCATCACTTAATGAACAGAAGTCTTCAGCCATTCATATTGGACCCTTCCAAAAAAATGACGCGCTTTATCATCAGGGGTGGATTCAAGAAAGTTTGGATGGTGCGGGGAAAGATCATCAAACCTTTATTTTCGCTCCCGGAGAGTATTTTATTACCGGTCCGAAAGGGTTGCTATTACCGGCCAATTCAACGCTGATCATGCAAGGGGCACGGTTTCTATGCGCTAAAGACATGCAAACCGACGGACAATGTTTTCTTGTTGAAAATATATCCAACGTCTCTTTACAAGGAGGAGAAGTCATCGGCCAAAGAGATGAATGGGATGCAGGAACCAATATTGCAGGCGTTCGAATTTACGGGGATGTCAATTCTGTATGTTTAAGTAACATGACCTTTAAGAATCTAAGCAGCAATGCTGTGGGGATGTTTGGTGAGAGCGAAGAGAATCCCATTAAAAATGTAACCTTGAGCAACGTGAGGGGAATTAATTGTTGTAATTTCTATGGTGACTATCTTTCAGACAACCCCGGACCAGCGAAGGGCAGTCACCGCAAGGATCAAGGCACCGTGGCGTTTTATTATGTGAATGATTGGCTGGTCAGTGAATGCCGCTTCGAGCAGTCCCAGTCCGACGGCACACATTTTTATCATAGCCATAATGGTATATTTGTTGACAACTTTGTCGCGGACAGCAAGATGGGAGGGTATTTTATCGAAGGATGCGAACAAGTCTTGGCTGCCGATAACATTATTATCCGAAATGGTTCGCGTGGGTGCACAATTGAAAGAGACAGCCGGTTTTGCACCCTGGCTGATAATCTGGTTGCTTTTAGTGGCCGGGAAGGACTTTGGGCGCCGAATGTTGAGGAAATCATTGTGACATCGAACATTTTTAGAGAAAACGGCCAGAAGGATGATAAAGAAAGGGATTGTGAGATTCGTCTCGATAATACGGACCGATATGAAATCGACACTGCCGACATTCAAATTCTGAACAATATCTTTCACACAAATAAACACCAGACAGCGGTGATTTATCTGGATGATGATCTGGAGAATATTATGATTGAAAATAATATCTATCGTGGCCCGGCCCCTAAGTGTAATAGTTCTATAAAATAACATTTAATAGATACCCCCGTTCAAATCGAACATTCACTAATCTACTTTTCTCACTATCATTTTTATAACGTGAACTGATTCAACTCATATTTTCCAAATTTAATTTGAGGTTGCCGATGGCTCTGGTCAGCTTGCAGGATGTTCGTATGGCTTACGCGGGAGATGTGCTGCTAGAGGATGTCAATCTGCAAATCGAAGAGGGAGAGCGGGTGTGTTTGCTTGGACGAAACGGTACGGGGAAAACCACTCTGCTCAAACTGATACATGGTGACTTTTCCCCCGATAGCGGTTCAATCGCATACCAGCAAAATATCCGAATTGGTATGCTGCCACAAGAAATTTCCCGGGACATTAGCGGCAAGGTCATCGGTGTGGTGTCGGGAGGATTCATAAACGAACAATCATCCGCCCCGGTTTCAGATACAGAGAAAATTTGGAAGAAGCAACAGCAAATCGATATCGCTTTATCGTATATTCAACTCGATCCTGAAACCGAATTCGACACGTTATCGGCGGGATTGAAGAGGCGGGTTCTGCTTGGTAGAGCGCTGGTGCGAAATCCGGACATATTGCTGTTGGATGAACCTACCAATCACCTGGATATACAAGCGATTCGCTGGCTGGAAGATTTTCTTTCCCGATATGGCCGAACTCTGCTGTTTGTTACGCACGACCGTGTGTTTTTACAAAAATTATCCACGCGTATCCTCGAACTCGACCGGGGACAATTGAGCAGCTGGGATTGTGATTATGAAACCTATCTGGAACGCCGGGAAGAAGCACTTGCCGCCGAGGCCCAACAACAGGCACGCTTCGATAAAAAGCTCGCCCAGGAAGAAGAGTGGATTCGCAAGGGAGTTAAAGCTCGCCGGAAGCGTAACGAAGGCCGTGTGAGAGCGTTGCTAAAGATGCGCGAACTCAGGCAGGCACGCCGGGATCAAACAAGAACCGCTCAGATGAAGTTGCAACAAGCCGAACGTTCCGGTGATTTGGTTGTTGAAGCCAATGACGTTTGTTTTGCATATAACACGAGTCCCATTGTGCGGGATTTTAGTACCATCATCATGCGGGGGGATAAGGTGGGTATCATCGGACCGAACGGATCAGGTAAAACCACGTTGTTACAACTTTTGCTAGGCGATATCCCACCGGATGACGGCAAAATACGTCTTGGGAAAAAATTAGAAATGGTCTATTACGATCAAATGCGTGAGCAACTGGATGAGGAAAAATCAGTGCTGGACAATGTCGGTGAAGGGGCCGATATGATTACCTTTAATGGACAGAAACGCCACCTTATTGGCTATCTGCAAGATTTTCTTTTCTCTCGTGAACGTGCTTTTTCCACTGTCAAAACATTGTCGGGCGGTGAACGTAACCGGCTCATGCTGGCCAAACTTTTCACCAGACCGGCCAATGTGCTGGTTATGGATGAACCGACGAACGACTTGGATATCGAAACGCTTGATTTATTGGAAGAACTGCTGCTTGAATTTTCAGGGACGCTGCTGCTTGTAAGCCACGATCGTGCTTTTTTAAACAATGTGGTAACCAGTACTCTTGTTTTCGAAGGAGAAGCGGAAGTCAATGAATATGTGGGCGGCTACGATGACTGGCTGCGGCAGCGTAAAAAAATTCAAAAGGAAAAATCTCAGGTAAAAAAAGAAAAACCTCGTCCTCAAACCAAACAACCCAGACGTTTGAGTTATAAAGAACAGCAGGAAATCAAGGCACAAAAGAAAGAACTTGACGAACTACCGCAGCGAATTGAAGACTTGGAAAAAGAACAACACGAGTTGCAAGAGGCCATGGCGGTTCCTGAATTCTATCGGCAGGATCCTGCAGAAATCGCCAAAGCGAAAGGGCGGCTGGAGGCAATTGAACAAGAATTGACTCAAGTATATGAACGCTGGGAACAGCTGGAAGAGCGTTTCGGTTAATTTATTTGGGTATTACGTCTGTGGTCTCTCCCTTGAACTTGTAATAGTAAGGCAGCCACCCGGTTTTCTTCCAGGTCTCTCCTGAATCTTCAGACGAATGAATAAATATGAGTCCATTCCGCCAATCGGTTTCGGTTTTATAAATTGTTTTTGAATCACTCTTTTTCTTATTTTTTGGAATGCCTGGAATTTTTGATTTGACATACTCTCTATTATAAATTTCATCCGGATCGATTTTTTCCGATTTCAACAGCCGCCAATTGATGCCGCCGTCATGGGTGGTATAGGTGCCTAAAATACCCGTCGTTGAAAGAAACGACATAACTCCATCTCTTGGATTTTGAAATGAACGCTGGCGAATAAAAGAAAGGCTGGTTTCAATGTGATTAGGATTGGGAAGCGATCTTTTACTGCGTGTCCATGATTCTCCCCCGTCTTGCGACCGGAATACATGATAAGGGGCTTGTGCACCTTCTATCGACCAGCAGGTAATGAACCAGTGATGGTCTTCATCGTAAAAAAAGATGTCATCCACTTCCGAGCACGACATCCAAATATCCAGCTCTTTCCAACTTCTCCCGCCATCGTTGGATTTCAACAGAACAGATCGATAGGAAGCTGCGCTGGTTCGGTAAGAGCCTCCAAGATAGACTTGATCACCGATTGACGCTATCTTTGAATCGGATAAATGGAGGACTATATCAGGTTGAATACGATCCCACCGGTCTTGCAGTCTGCGCATCTCGTCCCGGCGCCATTTAGGCAAAGTATCGGCAGCGAATAAAAAGCATTGCGGAACAATCAGTAACACCATAATCAAAAAAGTGAAACTACCAATTATTTTCTTGTTTTTCACAATCTCTCCTCGTTTCAAATTTTAATTCCACACTCGGACAGAGCAGACTCAACCGCTTTTCCCCATCCCCGGTTCGCTTGGGGATTGGCCGGGCTGGGATGCGGAATCCGGCCAATGACAATGTCCATATCGTCTAACACTGAACGGGCGCGTTCTTCAGCAAAAGCCCCTATTCCCATAACAAAATCTGGCTTGAGTAATTCAATAGTCCGGCGTAAGGCCAGGTTGCAAACTTCCAAGAGGGGATTTCGTTCGTTTACAGGGAGTTTATCCGGTGTGCGGTTGCGACCGCTTTCTTCCATAAAGCAAAGTGGGCAGTAGTTTGCAATGAAAAAGCGGTCAAAAAAATTTTCGGGGGTGCCGAAAGTGTCGCGCGTCCATCCCCAGACACGCATACCACTTACTTCTCGGCGGGGGCAGTCAAAGCC
>CAZXSQ010000483.1:0-4886 GCA_964643335.1 uncultured bacterium | reverse complement strand
CAAAATTTATGAGGGAACCATTATTACCATTGACTTCAATCTTCATAAAGTCGCAGAGATTGAAGATATCCCGGTCATGAATATCAATCAATTAGCCCAATCGGTCAAAACCGTGGTGCTGCCCGGCGAAAACCTCCAGGTACAAATCATAAGAGAAGGCAAAGAAGCCAATCAGGGGGTTGCCTATCTGGAGGATGGGACTATGGTTGTGGTCGAAAACGGGCGGAAACTCCTGGGTAAACATGTAGATATCACAGTGGTCTCTGTCCTGCAAACTTCAGCAGGAAGAATGATTTTCTCGAAAGTCAATGAAACACTGGAAATTGAAGACAAAACTGCTTCTTGATAATATAATATGAAAAATGATAATAAATGATTCGCAAATCGACCCTACAACAACTTTACCTCTCGTCTCCGTCATCATTCTAAATTATAACGGAGAAAAATTCATCCAGCGCTGTCTTCAATCGGTGATTGATGATTCTTATCCCCAAAAAGAGATAATTCTCGTCGACAATGCCTCGCAAGATAATTCATTAAATTTAATTCAATTCGCCATGGTGGATAAAATCAAAATTGTAAAAAACCCTAAAAACTATGGTTTTCCTAAAGGATGCAACCAAGGTATTTTACACGCCAATGGAGAAATAATTGTCTTATTAAACATTGACACCGTAGTAAGAACAAACTGGCTGCATGCTCTAGTTGAACCCATTCTTAGTAACAATCGAGTTGGGATTTCCGGTTCCAAACTGTTATTTCTGGATGGTCAACATATTCAATTCGCCGGAGGATGGATGCTCCCCAACTGTCTGACTTATCATGAAGGATATGGAGAAAGCGATCCGAACAAGTATAACACTCCCCATGAAGTGGAGTATCTGACCGGAGCTTCCATGGCTATACGGCGGGAAGTTCTGGATCAAGCAGGAGGCTTGGATGAAGGCTTTCCTCTGTATTACGAAGACCTTGATCTATGCTTCAGGACACGCCAACAGGGATACAGAACACTTTATCAGCCTGATTCGGTTGTTTTGCATTTCGAAACTTTCGGAACCCCAAAAAACAGCCGAATCTATTATTATAAATACCATCGCGGACGGATACGCTTTCTCATAAAAAACTACGGCCTTCGATATTTTTTAAAAGTGTTTATCCCCGCTGAAATCCGATGGTGGAAACAATGCAATTTACGGCAGCAGTTCATTCCCTTGCTTGAAGCGTATTTAACCCAATTTCCTAAAACACCTTATTTCTGGATTCGTGGATTCATCCACCGCCAGCTTATACAAAAAAAACAATGAAAAAAACCGTCCTTTTGTTCTGGGATAGATGAGATACTCGTATCCGCCTTTCAATCTCTTGCCCCCCAGGTTACTTGATCACGGAAGCATAGAACACAACAGGGTGGCCTTATAGAATATAACTAAAAGGGACACCTAAGTCCCCTTCAATATCATCTTTGTTGATGAATTTATCTCTTTTTGGCTTTTAAAGGTAACTTTACTCGCTTACCTGTTTTGGCGGACTGATAGACAGCCAGGATGAGCTCGAGAGGTTTACGGCCTTCTTCACCGGGGATCATCGGATCACGGTCTTCGAGGATGGCGTGGATGAAATCGGTGATTTGCATGATATGCCCCTCATGGGTGATCGCCTGGGCGTCGGCGGCGCCGGTTCCGCGATCTCCAATTTCCTCCTCTTCGGCTTTCTTTTCACCCATGATCTCACGCATGGTTACACGGTTTTTCTCGACAACCACGGTTCCCTTTGTACCGGAGATTTCAAGCCGTTCATCCATTCCAGGATACACCGCCGTCGAACCGATAATTGTGCCCAAAGCACCGTTCTTAAACCGGATGAAAGCCTGGGCAATATCCTCAACTTCGATTCGTTTATGAGCCAAGGTATCCATTTGGGCGACAACACTATCCACTTCTCCCATTGTCCATTGAAGCATGTCGATGGAATGAATCCCCTGGTTCATCAAACAGCCGCCGCCGTCGAGCTTCCAGGTACCCCGCCAGCCTCCGCTGTCGTAATACTCCTGGCTGCGGTACCATTTGACATAGGTTTCACCAAGAATCAATTTCCCCAATTTGTTCTGCTTAAGAATCTCCATGAGTTCGATCATGCCGGGATCAGTTCGCCGCTGAGAAATCACGCCAAGTTTCACATTGTTGTCCCGGCATTCTTTGATCATACGATCCGCCTTTTCCAGCGTAATCTCAATGGGTTTCTCGGTTAGAACATGTTTCTTTTGTTTCGCCGCCTTTACCGTAATTTCACCATGCAAGCCGCTAGGTGTACCGATTGTTATCGCATCAATGTCTTTGCGCTGTAAAAGGTCTTGAGGTTTCTCGTAAGTCATCACATTGAAACGGTCTTGAGCCTTTTTCAGATTAGGAACCTTTTGGACATCGGCTACCGCGATAAGATGAGCCTGTGGAACCTGCTGAATGCTTTCGCAATGGAACATACCGATGAAACCCATACCGATCACTCCCATACGAACCTGACGGTGAGGCATCCCCGCTTTATCGCATACATCTCGAAACGCTTCCACCGCTTCGCCAAAACGCTCAGCCCCTGAAAATCCCGAAAACTGGCCGCCTGCCATCAAATGAGGTTCCATTGTGGCATATCCTGAAAATCCACGTTCCACCAAACTTGTTATGAGTTGTGGGATTTCGCCATCCCCCTGACCTGCCGGGGTGAACTGGCCATCAAAAGTACAATCCTTAATATGAAGATGAACAACATGTTCAACCATCAGGTCATACCATTGAGAGTAAGGCAAAGTGCCGGTTGTTACAAAATTGGCGGGATCGAAAATTAGTTTGAAATTAGGAGAGCCAACGGCTTTGGCCATATCACGGCAATGGATACCCGTTTCTCCATAAATATTGGCCTCGTTTTCATTCAAAAGGATGATGCCTTCTTTTTCCGCCCGATCCGCCATCTCGCGCAACTTTCTAATCACAGTTCCACGATGTTTTTCCGGAGGGTCTCCCTTTGGAAAATAGAATGAAAAAATACGAATTCTGGGACATTGAAAGTAATGCGCCATCTCAATGGCACGTTCATACCGCTCCCATTCTTTCTTCCACGAGCTGTTAATTTGAATTTTCCCTAAGGGAGATCCAATTTCGGATACTCCCATCCCATACTCTCGCAATAAATTTCTCGCCCGTGTTTTTTGCTTGGGGTTGAGGTCAAGAATATTGGTACCCCATAAATTTCTGAGAGCAATATAATTTAAATTCATCTTTCGCATTTCACAGAGTTGAGTCTCAAAATCTTCCGCGATTTCGTCTCCGAAGCCACTTATTTTCAACATGTCACTATCCCTCTCTTTATGTTTTTCTTTGCTTTATTTAATGTTATACCATGTTTTTGCAGTTTAATTAAACCCTAGTCACTGTATATGACATTATTTATTACTTAAAAAAGGCAGTTTTTTAAATCTTAATAATGAAACCATTCACGTACTAATGTATCATCGGACAATTCCGATGTAACTGGTAAAAGTATATGAGATGGATATTGATTGGAGAAACGCAGAGTGGTTACAGCAGTTTCCGGCAGTCCGTTTTTTCCCAGCCGAGAATAAATAGAATTTACTTCAAAACGGGGGTGATTGGTATTGGCAATGATAATTCGAATTCGATGCCCCCGATTAAAAACCATGCTGGTACTCCATAGGTCTACCTCATAGCGGTACACTTCACCGGAGGTAATTGGAGAAGGAGATTCATACGAGTTCCGAAAACTTGCCCTCGCTATTCCATCACATACCAGCATGGAACGCCCGTCAGGATATACATCTGTGAGGCGAACTGTAATGTCATTATCCGGGAGGTTGGATTCAGCATAGAGAATAGCTTTGATCCTGCCAATCACTTCGACAGGTTCTGATAAGATTTCAGTAGAATAAACCAAAACATCATTTCTTGATTCAACGGACGCCTGGTCATAAGGGCCGGCAGGAATCTCCAAATTCATACCGCCGGTGGTTGGAACAGGATTATTTGGATGTACATTGATTTGTTCTGAAGATTCCCGAGTGCCTGGCAGCAGACGGGATAATTGTCCGGAGGGATGTAGGTAGAAGGAAATCTTTTCTGATTTAGGCGGCCACATATCGGCTTGACGCCATTCATTTCCTGGCGCGCCGGAATCTGCAACATCGCCCATCACATAATATTGGACAGCCGGTTCATCCATAATTTCATTCGATTCGCCTTTTAACCAATAATCAAACCAACGTTTTGTAATTTCCAATTCTTCGGTCAGATCGAAATCCACCGGATAAGTCAATTGCCCCTGTTCTTTTTCAAATTCATTGGTGTGAGTCCATGGCCCCATCAGTAACTTCTGATTTCCTTTGGCTCCTGGAGCCCCCTCTAACTGCCGTCCCATAAATTCATTGAGAGTCCCCTGTTCGAAGCAATCATAAAATCCTCCCATAAAATAAGTGGGGACATCCATCAAATGATGACGCGATTCGATATCATACTGCTCCCAGAAAACATCTTCAGCCGGATGCTGTAAAAATACCGGCAGCATATGCCCCATTCCATGCTTGACAAGCCAGCCGTTCACCAGCGAAGTGCGAAATACTCCGCTTTGATACGCGGCTTGTCCATATCCTTTCGACGCAGCGTAGCCAATAAATTGACAGGTCAAATGAGGCGGATCGGCTCCGGCTACTAGCCCTTGCACAATTCCCATCGCGGACGGTCCCCAGGTGCCCACCTTCCCGTCACACCAGGGCTGTGAGGCCACCCATTCAATGGTGTCATAACCATCCTGCCGCTCTCCCCAGCCATCATCCTGAAAAACACGATCTTCTCCCTCTGAAGCAAATCGGCCGCGAGTATCCT
>CAZXSQ010000482.1:0-4908 GCA_964643335.1 uncultured bacterium | reverse complement strand
GATATGCTGCGTGTACCACAGTTTGAAGAGAACAAACAGCGAGTTATGGTTGGGGTATTAAGCAGCAGCAAAAGACCGAAAGAAGCTTTGCATTTTGCCCGTTATCTTTCTGCCAGAGACAAGGGGCTCAAAGAATTTGAGCGGTGGGGGTATCGGCCGGTGGATGGTGATGTATGGGCGGAGACGCCCGAAGTGGTTTTTCAGCGGAGGGGTGAACCGCATTGCCATTCAAGATACGATAGAACGATTTGAGGAAAGAGAAGGCTGCAAAGTCAACACTATCTATAACGGCTGTGGTATTTTGGTGGGGCAGATGAAGACGGGAGAAATACCGGATGCGTATTTTGCTTGTGATGTTTCTTTTATGACGGAGGTGGGCGATATGTTTATGGATATCACCGATGTATCGCAAACCGATATGGTTATCCTTGTTCAAAAGGGAAGTCCCAAAGATATCCATTCACTGGAGGATCTGTCTCAACTCGGTTTGCGGCTGGGAGTGGCCAATGAACAACAAAGCGCACTCGGCGCTTTAACCAAAAGGCTGTTGCAGGAAATGGATCTTTATGATTCCGTCTACAAAAATGTTCGTTCACAGACGCCGACAGCAGATCTGCTGGTAAATCAAATTCTCACCGGTTCCTTGGATGCGGTGATTGTTTATGAGGCGAATACATCTCAGGTTCGGGACAAACTGGAGTTGATCCGCATTGGCCATCCTTCAGCTCAGGCGATTCAATCCTATGCTGTAGCAAAAGAATCCAAACACAAACATTTGATGAATCGTCTTTTTAAAGCAATTCGATCGGCGGAATCCGAAAAACAGTTCCAGCCGGCTGGTTTCCGCTGGCTGGAAAATGAGGGTAACTAAAGATACATGACCGGTAAGTCTGATTTGCCTTTTCTCCTGTGTCTGTGGATTATTGGTGGTCTCTATATTTTTTTGATTTTGGCCATGTTGATCGCCGACGCTTCTTTTACCACTCCAATACACTTGTTGCAGGCATTGAACAGTCCAGAAATTCGGTATTCCATCAAACTCAGTTTATTGTCCTGCAGTTTGACGGCTATACTCTCGGTTTGGGTTGCCGTCCCGATCAGTTATCTCTTGTCGCATTACAACTTTCCAGGCAAAAGTTTGTTGGATGCGGTTTTGGATATTCCGATTGTTTTACCTCCACTTGTGATCGGCTTGAGTCTGCTGATTATGTTTCAAACATCCGCTGGAAAATTTATAGAAAGCATCGTTCCAATCACTTACGAAATCCCCAGCGTGATTCTGGCACAATTCATGGTGGCCTGCGCATTTGCGGTACGCACCATGCGCGCGACGTTTGATCAGATCAATCCACGTCAGGAGCAGGTCGCTTTAACCCTTGGCTGCAGCCGCAGCCAGGCTTTTTGGCTGGTGGTCCTGCCTGAAGCGAAACGGGGCATACTCACGGCGGGAACTATAGCTTGGGCCAGGGCATTGGGCGAATTTGGCCCGATTCTCATTTTCGCCGGGGCGACACGGATGAAAACCGAAGTGCTTTCAACGAGTGTATTTTTGGAATTAAGCGTCGGCAATATCGAAGCGGCGGTGGCAGTGTCCATCTTGATGGTGACAGCCGCTGTTTGTGTTTTGGTTATTGTTAGAATTTATGGAAAATCCCTAAAAAGGCTTATTTAAGAATGATCTCGGTTGAAAATTTATCCATAGAGGTCGGGCAATTTTCACTTCAAGGTGTTCATATCAATATTGAGACAGGCCAATATGGCGTGTTGATGGGTAAAACCGGCTGTGGAAAGACGACGATTCTTGAAGCCATATGCGGACTTAAAAAGATTTCATCGGGAATGATCCGTTTGATGGGACAGGATGTCACCCGCTTAAAAGCAGCGTTGCGGGGAATCGGATTTGTTCCGCAGGACGGAGCGGTGTTCAACAACATGACGGTTCGTGAAAACCTTTCATTTTCGGTGGTAATTCGGAAATGGGCAAAGAAAGCTATTGAAGAAAGGGTAAATGAATTGTCCGAACTGCTCGGTTTGGAAAATCTGCTTGAGCGTATGCCTTATAATCTCAGTGGCGGCGAAAAGCAGAGGGTCGCCTTGGGGCGAGCTCTGGCCAGCCGTCCGAATATACTTTGCATGGACGAACCCTTAAGCGCGCTGGATGAGGAAACGCGCGGGGAGATGTATGAATTGTTAAAATTGGTTCAGATTCATACCGGTGTAACCGCGCTCCATATCACACATAGTCATTCTGAAGCTTTCAAACTGGCTGACATTGTTTTTTTAATTAAGGACGGTACGGTTCAGAAAATATCCCCATCAGAACTTTCTATATGAAGTGCCCAGTATAAACTGTACAGCTGTCACACTTGGGAGATCAATACATGAAAATTCTTGTTGAATATTCCGCACAAGCCAAGCATTTTGCAGGAATGAATTCTGAAACTATCGAAGTGAATTCACCATGTACTGTATGGGATTTGGTGAAACAACTGGCTTTGGTTCACGGGGATCCGTTGGGAAGTTTTCTCCTCGATGCTCAAGAAAACATTGCTTCGACCATCATTTTCACTGTGAACGGGGAGCATATTTTCAGAAACGCAAAGTATGAATTGAATGAAGGTGACATTGTTCACATTATGTCTCCAATTGCTGGTGTATAAAAGAACTTGATCACTCTGTTTTGGGAAAGGAGTTAGTTTATGGGAGCCGAGTTTACGACGAACTCAGTCATGTTTTTTCTTTTTTTAGGGCTTATTGCGGGTATTTTAAGCGCCACGTTCGGAGTTGGGAGCGGTATTATTGTTGTTCCATTATTGACGTTGGTGGCTGCTCTTCCGCAAAAAGAAGCTCAAGGAGCAGCACTGGCCTTGATGATCCCCATGGCCTTGATGGGAGCTTTGAGATACCATTTGAATCCCGAAATTCATATGGATTATAAAATGATAGGGATTATTGCAGTGACCTGTGTGATCGGATCGAATATCGGCGCATCCATTGCCGGGTATTTATCCAATAGAATCCTACAGTTTGGTTTTTCCATTATCTTGTTGATTATGTCAATACGAATGTTTCTAACAGCGATGAACAAATAATGGTTTCACAATAGCTTTTGAGGAGAAAAAAATTGAACAAGTTTATTTCAGCATATCTTTGGATTATGTTGATTGGTCTGGCGGTGTGTAGTTTTCCCGCTGATACAGCTTTTGGCTGCAGGTATAATGTTCGCGATGTTGGATTCGCCGATCTCGGTTCGAGTGGGTATCATTTATATGGCTATTTTGATGAGTCAAGTTCACCGAATAATTTGAATACATTTAAACAGATGGCTTATGCTGCCTTACTCGATACGAACATCAAATTGGAATGTATCGACGTTCAGGAACCAGCCAATCATCCGGCGATGGACTATTATCGCCTTCACAAAATTAATACAACTCCGGCAGCGATGCTGGTCTCACCTGATGGATACTCCAAACGGATAAACATCACAGATTCAAAAAATTCGATGAGAGAAGCATTAGATGAAATTGTTTCCTCACCAGTCAGGGAAGACATTCTTGAGCATATTATCAAAGCCTATTGTGTAGTGTTGTTTGTAGAGGGTAAAAACGAGGCTGAAAACAAGCAGCATAAAAAAACCGTTCAGGCTGCTGTCGATGATATTGCGAAAATCATGGGGCAAATGCCGAAACCGCTTGAACATCCTCCGCACTTGACTGAAATTCCACAGAAAAAATTTTCCCAGGAATCGATATTACTTTGGAGCCTGGGATTGGAAACGCACGAACTGAGTGATCCCTGCGTTTTGATACTTCATGGAAGAGCCAGAAGAATCGGTCCGCTTCTAAAGAAAAATGCAATAACCAAAACCAACATTTTTCACGTTTTGTCTATGATTGGTTTGTCCTGTGAATGTGGTTTGGACAGAAAATGGATGCAAGGCTCTATGATTCCTATCGTTTGGGGATCTGAACAGCAACGTGAAGTGGTTCAGTATCTCGGCTTTGATGCGGAAAGTCCCACAGTAAAAATGGAGATCAGTCAAATTTTGCATAATGGGCCGGGGGGATCAATGCAAAGAGATGCGGGGGATGCAGTGGAAAGCATACTGAATGGTTATAGCGAGGTTACGCTTGAATTTGGTGATTCAGGTGTGGAGACTAAAGAAGCCAATCTGGTTTCGCAGATTGAAGAACCAATTTCAAGATTGGAAGAATTCAATCAATCGGATTCAAAGTCTGAAATGGCGGCTGAGTTCCCTTTTTATCTGCTCATTTGGGTGATGGGTGGATTGACTATTTTCATATTGGTTACCGGCGGATATATTTTGATGCGTGAAAGATCGAAGTGATCTATGAAGGAGAAAATATGAAAGCGAAAGTTCTTTTCTATATTCTTTTCGCAAGTTTTTTTGTTTGTAATTCCGGTTTTGCCGATCCTTTGCTGTACCCCGATTATGAACGATACACGGAAGAGAAGGCACTTAATTTTTGGAAAACCGCGACGACAAAACTCGCGCCGGTTTACGCACCACTAGCCGAATGGATTGTGACGGAATTCAATCTTCGGGACAAAAAAGGTATTGGAATCGATATTGGTGGGGGACCGGGTATCCTCAGTACGGAACTTTGCAAGCGAACAAATAAAAAGTTCTGGATCAATGCGGATATCAATCCGTATTACATTCCAATAGTGCATAAAGAAGCCCAAAAAGCTGAGGTGTCACACCGCATTAGCGCTATCTTTGCTGATGCCCAGGCATTGCCTTTTCGTGACAATTATGCGGATATTGTGGTTTCGCGCGGTTCTTTTCATTTTTGGGACGATAAATTGCTGGCTTTTTCGGAAATATACCGGGTGTTGAAACCGGGTGGATTGCTGGTACTGAATATCACGAACCGGTATGCC
>CAZXSQ010000481.1:0-4910 GCA_964643335.1 uncultured bacterium | reverse complement strand
TCATCCCATTGCTCATCGCCCGTCATGGCGATCCACATGATCGCTCGGGCATCGGGATCGAGTTTCCGTATGATTGGGGCTTCGATATCATCCGGCAGTTCACGCCTTGTGCGGTCGACACGGTCACGGACATCCTGCGTTGCAATATCGATATCACGCCAAAGTTCAAACTCGGCCACCACTGTTCCCACTTGCTCACGGGCGGTCGATGTTAATTCCTTGATCCCTTCAATGGTGTTGATATTTTCTTCCAACGGTTCAATGATTTCTGTCTCGATGACCTCGGGTTCGGCTCCAGGAAGAACAACATTGACATTCACAACGGGGTATTCGATATCGGGATTTTCCCGCACAGGCATTTGTTGATAACCGTAAAATCCAAAAATGGCAATAATTAAAAAAATAACAATGGTCAGGACGGGACGGCGAATACAAAAATTCCATATCATTTCGAGTCGTCCTCCTTACCTGAAGTCAGGTCACGGACAGCCGAACCGAGATTGGCCGAACCGGCGGGTGAAGTATTCGCTTGACTATTCTGGCCTCCGGCCTCTTTCACTTTGGTACCGTCGGTCAGCCGCATATGGCCAGTGCGAACAACCTTATCACCGATTTTGAGACCTTCACGGATTTCTACTTTGCCGGGTTCCCGCAAACCGATACGAACATCCCGTTCATGGGCTACACCATCCTTGACTACAAAAACCTTATACCCTTCCTGTACACTAACCAAAGCCTCTTCAGGAATAACAGGCCGTTTCTCTAGTAGCTCGAGGGTGACAGTCGCCCTACCGAATCCCCCCGGTTTAAGTAGATTCTCCGAATTGCCGATTATGGCTTTTACTTTAAAATCTCTTGTCTCTTCACCGATAGCAGGACTGATAAAGTCCACTTTTCCTTTGAATTTTTTTCCAGGATAAGCCACAACGGTAACAGTCACTGGCAATCCTTCACGTACTTTACCAATATACCGTTCAGGCAAATTGAAACTGATTTCCAAAGAAGAGGTTTCGTAAAGCAGCGCCAAATGTTCACCCACATCCACAAAATCACCGGTATCGATCTCAGTGTCAGAGATCATTCCCGTAATCGGAGCGAGAATGGTTTTATCATTGATTTGTTCCTCAATTAATTGGTTCTCCGATTTAAGGCGTTTGACCTGAGCGGAGGCTTGCTCGACATTCGTTTTATTTTGATCAAATACCTCTTCGGAAACCAAATCTTGTTTTACAAGGTCCTTATTGCGTTCATAAGTCCTTTGAGCATTGATTAAACGTGCCTCTGCCGCTTCCAAAGCGGATTTTTTCGCTTCTAATTGATGCTGAAGTTTCTCGTCATCAATGGTGAACAGCAATTGTCCCTTTTCAACAATCTTTCCTTCCTCAAAATGTATTTCTTCAATAATACCAGCCACTTCCGGCTGGATATCCACCGTTTGCCGTGATTGTAACGTACCAATCCCACCAACCGTTTCCTTTAAGTCTTGCGATTGAACTTTCACCGTTTCTACGGGAACAGCCTGTTCTTTCTTCGCTTTCGCCGAATCTTGCTGTTGACTCTCACCACATCCCGCGAAATTCAAAATAGAAACAGCGCTCACGGCAAGAACCAGCCAAATTTGGGGCATTCTTCATTCTCCTTTTGGAATAATTGCTTCGATAGATTTCTCGATGTTATTCAGAATTATTCAGTCATGTTCAGGAAAAAGCAACATTCATTCCAGTTGATTAAGAAATTGATAAATTGATCTCGAAGGAGGGTGGTGGAATATTTCACGATGCAGACAACACCAGAGATATTTCGATATTTCCAAAAAGGGAAATTCGCGAGAGGGGGCAAGAGGCTGTTCGCGGGTTTAGGGGGGATATGGCAAGCGAGTCGCGAATGGGCAGTTCCCGAACTGCCCCTACATAGTATGTGCTAACATGTAGAGTGGGTTCAGGAACCGTCCTTTAATAGGATACCATAATGCTTTCGTATCATGGGTAAAGCAAGCGTCCCCGCTTGCATACACAACGACATGGCCGTCCAGAACAAAGAGGGTAGGATTTTATATTCGGTGATAGATTTACGAGAGGAGAAATGCGAATTAAAATATGATGAGTTCTGAAGTGGAGAGAAATATCATGTCTGATATAGTAGAAGCCTATCGTAAACTCGGTGATCCGGATGATAGATTCGACATTGAGTTTTGGCAAAGTCAGGGGGATTATGCAATCTTTCAAGCAGCATTGGAATTGATCATGGATGCGCAAATGGTGAAACAAGGTTATGTTGACGAGCCACGATTTCAAAGAACTATTGAAAATTTTCAAAAAATACGAGATTAGATACCTTGTAGTCGGCGGTTATGCCGTGATGAAATATACAGAACCGCGCTATACGAAAGATATTGATATCTGGATCGATATAGATAAGAAAAATGCTTTAAAAGTGTTTAATGCTTTAAAAGAATTTGGTGCACCATTAAGCGGCCTATCACCTGATGATTTTACCAATGAAGAATATTTCTACCAGATGGGAAGACCTCCGTTTCGACTTGACATTATGATGTCTATTCCTGGTGTTAATTTTCAAACCGCATGGGCTCGTCGGGAAATAATTGAACTGGAAGGATTAGTGATTCCATTTATTTCGAAAATGGATCTCATTCGATCAAAAAGAAAAAGTGGCAGACCACAAGATTTAATTGATGTTAAAAACCTTGAAAAAAACAATTTATAAATTGTTTATAATGGGTAAAGCAAGCGTCCCCGCTTGCAAACAAAAGGGGCGGCCATAAGGCCACCCCTACAATTTGCAAAGTTCAATTAAAGACTCTTTATATATCACCACCAGCTGGAGTTTCACCGCCTATGGGGGCGATTTCCGTGGCAGGAATCAAGCCGAGAATCAAGGAAATCACAGCCAAAATAACGGCAGTTACCATCAGAATGCGCAAACCCTGCTGTACGGATTTTCCTTTCGCTAGAATACCGATCCAAGCAGGGAGCGTGCTGGCACCGAGAAGACCAATGGCAAATATAATGCCGAACAAGGTTCCCCATTGAGATTGGTCAAAGTGTTGGAAAGCCACACCGATAGTGGTGGGGAAAATAGGCCCGAAACAGAATCCAGCCGCACCGACTGCAATCCTTGACGTGCTTAAATCCTTTGAAGCGATCATCCAGCCGATGAGAGCGGCGGACAAAAGAGCAGCGATACAGAGCACAAAACCACCAACTGGAGTCAAGTCCGCACCGGTCACTTTATCCTGCAGTCCAAAAACAAGCCGGCTGATCATCATGAAAATAAAGAATATGGAGAGGGTTTTCGAAGCCCCGGATTCATCTGCCCCGAGTTCCGATGCATAGGATGTAATCCAGGTCGCCATCGAAACTTCCAAGCCGATGTAACAGAAAAGCGTAAGCGCTGCCAGCCAGGTTACGATGTTCGCCAGCAGAGTTCCAACCAAGGCCGGATGAAATGATTTCTCCTGCTCAGGAAAAGTACCGAAAATAGCGAAAATAATGGGCACAAGGACGATGATTCCCAAAATTAACGCTGTTTTCTTCAAATCCATTTTTTCCAGCAGCTTGGCTGAAATAATCGGAAGGAGGAATGCACCCAGTCCAAAAAACGTGTTTCCTAAATTACTACCGGCAGATGGATCTGCGAAAAGCGAAGGATTCAGCGTGTTTCCACCGACATTCACGAACTGGCCACCGATACCCAAGATTACACAGCCCACGACGACTGCACCATAAGTAGCCCCTGCGCCGATCAGGAAAATCGCAATCGCAGTAACAATCATACCGAGAATGATTACGATTTGGAAACCGACATTGTCCAACAAAATTCCTGACAATATCGCCATAATAACCATGGTGGTTTGCAGGACAGAAACCAGTTTTCCGAATTGCGCGTCATCCATTCCAATCTTCGGCGCCAATCTGAGTTTGATGCTCCCCAGTAGCGCCACAACGAAACCGAAAGCAAAAACACTGAATAGACCCGATAACAATGCTATGGGATGATCCATTTTTGTATCTCCTTATCAAATTATAAAATTTAAAGGTGAATACCAGCCATCCAAAAATTGCTGGTTTTCTACCTTTTCATCCAAAATATTTAAACGAAGTTAATCCCATTCTAAAAGGGACTGAGAAAAATAAAGAAATATCTTTAAGATCGATTTTATGAATATTAATTTGACTTCAAACAACGTAAGATTAAAGAATACAAGAAGTTATGATAATAATAAAATATTATTGTTCTACCAAATTTCTTGCCAAAAACAATGAATGAAAACTAGGAATTTGATAGCGATTCAACCACTTTGTTTGCCCCTTCAGCCAATCCTTCAGCAACGATGAAGGGAAAATCGGAATTTTGCAATAATTCACGCGCTTCTTTGGAATTAGTTCCCTGCAGCCTGGTAACGACCGGCACTTTAACATCCACATGCTTCATCGCTTCGATAATTCCACCTGCAACGCGGTCGCACCGCACAATACCACCAAAGATATTCACCAATACTGCTTTAACGTTAGAGTCGGACATCAAAATCCTAAACGCAGCCGCCACACGTTCAACGCTGGCTGTACCTCCCACATCAAGGAAATTCGCCGGCATGGAACCTGCCAGTTTGACCAAATCCATGGTCGCCATCGCCAAACCGGCTCCATTCACCATACAACCGACCTCGCCATCTAATTTAATGTAGTTTAAATCATATTTCGAAGCTTCAATTTCCAAAGGTTCCTCTTCGGTAAGATCCCGTAATTCGAGAAAATCCTTATGCCGGAACAAAGCATTATCATCGAAATTGATTTTGGCATCCAGGGCAATTACACGGCTGTCCTCAGTGACCACCAGGGGATTGATTTCAGCAAGAGAGGCGTCACATAATTCAAAAGCCTGATACAATT
>CAZXSQ010000480.1:0-4951 GCA_964643335.1 uncultured bacterium | reverse complement strand
GTAGGCGGGATGATGGGGGATAATTAAAGCCTCTTTTTCTTTAGCATAGGCTTGCAAGTCTTTAACATGGTCAAAGTATTTTAATGGAGTTTCCTCATCATCAGGGTAAAGAAGGCAATAGTCACCGAATTGGCTGGAATGCCATTCGTAAGCAATAATAGGAACAAACTCACCTGGGACATAATATTCTTTAGCCAATTTTTTGACCATCGGCCAGTTCTTGCGCATTACTTCAAAACCATCAATCCATTTTTGATTTTTATTATCCGGCATGGCCGGCATATCATGCCATTGGGTGTGGCCGGTGAAAGCGAAGAAATCCAAATGGCTTTTGGCTATTTCATAAGACCGTTCCAGAGAACCTTTTGCATATCCCACTTCATTGTGATTGTGAATATCGCCCCAATACAATTTCAAAGGTTCGGCATTTACGTTTATGGACGAGAAGCAAGTTGAAAAACAAAATAGTGTAAAGAGTATAAAAGGTATGGTCAATTTGTGTCTCTTCATGTTCTTACTCCTAGTTGAATTTTTAAAGTGTATGACTGCATCTTAGCAATTTAATTTTGATTTTGACAGAGAAAGAGGTAGAGGGAAGTATCGGTTTTGGAAGATGATTTATCAGGCATCAACCGCTATATTTTTCATGTGCAAGATAAGAGCAGATATAAAATTCTATGTCGTCAGCACTAAAAAACTTGATTGTTTCTATGCGTTAACAATTAGTAGCTCCAATAAGATTTGTTGGTTGTCAGTTATAGTTATATATATTACATTGAAACTTATTTTGACTCTGTCCATTTTTTAATTCAAAATAAAGGTGCAGAAAAGTAAAACAATATTGACATGATATCTTTTTTGTGAGAACTTAGGAGGGAAACTATCAATAAAAACGAGTGTTAATCACCTATTTTTATTGAAGTGATTGTGGGGAGGCTCTTATGCTTTTTCGTATTAAAACAACTTCATCTGCCTTTACTTTGATCGAGTTATTGATTGTTGTTGCCATCATCGGTATTTTGGCGGCTATCGCCGTACCCAATTTTTTGAATGCACAAACGAGAGCCAAAATTGGCCGGGTGAAATCCGACATGAAAGCAGTTGCCAATGCGTTGGAAATGTATATGTTGGATAATGGTTCTTACTGTGGTGATGCGGTGGATGTGTTTGGAGTTCTGAAAAATATGGGATGGTCAAATTTGACTACACCTGTGGCTTATATTTCCACTCCTCCCGCTGATCCATTTCAGGAAGCCCCTGGAGGAAGTGTGCAAGAAAATCAGCCCAACCTCGAAGTCGGAACAGGCAGCACAAACCATCCAAATGAAGTGGGGATCTGGCACGGTTCACCATTTTCAGGAAATCTGAATACTTATCTAATCGCCAGCATTGGTCCAGACAAAATTGATACGACACTTGGTGATTATGGTTTTCAACAAAGTGCTTATCCCTGGGCCAATTCAACCAGCCAGCAAATGAGAACCCATCTTTTTTACGAAGCCAGCAACGGATTATATAGTTTTGGCGAAATCTGCCGCGCTGGTGGTGTAAAACCTTCAGGCGGACGTTATATCCGTATGAGCGAAGGCTATGATCTTTTATATCAAAATCAATAATCTGAAAAAGGTTTATCTTATAATAAATCATATTTCTGATTACTGATTCTATTGAATAGGAGGAAAATGATGAGAAGATTGTTTTTTATGAGTATGATGCTAATTCAAGCGGCAGCGGTTCTTCAATCTCAGCCGATTATTATCGACTTTGATGGAAGAGCAGGTGGCGAGGATTATGATCTTGGCTCTATTGATGGCCAATCGGATTCATGGGGAACCTGGTACACCACCCAAATCGAACAGGAAGGCGGTCATGATGTTATCGTCGATCCTAACGATTCAGAAAATAAACTATTAAAATTTGGTTTCGAAGAACCAATCATATCGGAAAATTATTGGTATATGTATGTACCCAATGATCCCTCCGTGTTTACGGAGACCGTTTATCTCCAAATCGATATTATGTACCCCGATGATCCTGGGCCGGTTAATCATGGGACGACATTGGCTGGTTATTTTTCCGATCCGTTAACCAATAGTTATAGTGATAATCAGGTCCTTTTCCGTAATCCTTCCGCAACCTTGGCGCCGTATCATGCTTTTTTCGATGCACGGAACGGAGGTGGTTACGAGAATGATATCGAGGTTATGGCCCAACAATTTACCTGGTATCGGGTAAACGTGGCCGCGAGTGTTCCGGACCTGACTTACGATGTGATTTATACCGATTTGGTTACGGGTGATGAATTTCAAATTGCGGACGATTACGCTTTTCGAGGAGATATCCCCATTGCACCAGATGAAGGACTCGCTGTCCTCGCCTCTTGGATGAACGCCAATGAGGAACGTTTTGGCCGAGCCTTTATCGACAACATTGTTTTATCCAATGAACCGATAGAGGTTTCTCCTCCAATCAACGTTATCAAAGTTGTGTCAGGAAAACGCACCATTGATAATCCAACACATTACGGCTTGGAAGATTATATTATAGATGGAGATGAAGTCGATGTTACGCTTACTTTTGAAAATCCTTTCGACTCCGATCAATCCATCGTTATCAATGAATCTATACCAGCTGGATGGTCTGTTTCAGAAATAAGTGATGGCGGCAGTGAAAGTGATGGAGAGATAACCTGGGAATTGACTGTGCCGCCAGGTTCAACCTCTGTGTCTTATAAAACTCAGGCCGTTTTGGGTGAAGTATCATTCAGCGGTCAAGTGAGTGATGTGGCCATTGCCGGCGATGAATCCTTGACCTTTATTGGCGGCCCGCTTGGAATTTTTGAAGCACATATGGATATCGGCAATGCCGGTTTAGAGGGAGAAGCCAGCTACGATGAAGCTGAAGATGTGTACGATATCCTTGCCAGTGGAGCTAATATCTTTGGCGAGCAAGATCAATTCCATTATGTATTCAGGGAAATCAGCGGTAATTTCAGTATTCGTGGAAGAGTGGATATCGATCCATTGGATGGTGATGGCACATGGATTAAAACAGGGTTTATGATACGGGATCAATTGACCGACGACTCCGCCCACTTCACCAATGCCATCCGAACCGATTTGCAGCACTATACGACCTGGCGCGCCCAAAACGGAGGTGATTCAGCCAGCACATCCAGTAATATGAATCCGGATCAAATGGGTGAGATCGAACTGGTTCGTATAGGTGACACCCTTGAAGCCTATTATATCAGCGCCGATACTGGGGAAAGAATTCTATATAATTCCACGACCGATATTCAATTGGAAGACCCGGTTTACATCGGGCTGGCGTTAACCTCTCATAACAACGATGGCTATGCCAATGCCTTTTTCTATGATGTGGAGTTGAGTGTCCCTGTGGTTGGAGTTCGCTCGTTTGAAGGGCCAAATCATTTCGGTCAGCCTGTATTTTACCAAGACGGAGATGAATTTACCGTAACACTCACATTGAATAATCCGGCGAATGAAGCAAAAACTGTCGATATTACAGAAAATGTCCCCGAAGGATGGCCGGTGTCCGATGTCAGTGATGGTGGAACAGAAAGTAATGGCCAAATAACTTGGAGCCTGAGCACCAACCCCGGTTCAACATCAGTGACTTATAAGGTCACGGCTGTACATCAACCTGATGTTATTCCGGCGTTCGAAGGGGATGTTAATGGAAATGGCATAACGGGAATATCCAGTTTGTCTTTGCTGGGCGATGCGATTGGTTTGTTCGAAGGCCATGCAGATATTGGTGAGGTCGGCGCTCCCGGCGATGCAAGTTATGATGCAGATGAAGATATCTATGAAATCATGGCCAGCGGGGAAAATATCTTTAATTTCGAAGATGAATTTCATTACATCTTTTCGGAAATCAGCGGTGATTTTACGCTCTCAGCCCAGGTGGATATTGATCTGTTTGAAGGTCACGATACATGGATCAAGACGGGATTGATGGTTAGGAATGAACTCACTCCAACTTCAGCACATTTTATGAATGCCATGCGCACCGACTTCCAACAATATACAACCTGGCGTGAACAGAATGGTGGAGACTCGGCCAGTTCATCCAGCAACATGAATCCCGATCAGGAAGGCGAACTGGAACTGGTTAAGAATGGAAACACCCTCGAAGCCTATTACATCAGCGCCGACACAGGTGATCGCGTTCTGTACAATTCAACTACCGAGATTCAGTTGGAAAATCCATTTTTCGTTGGCCTGGCACTGACATCTCATGTGGATGACAGTTACGCTTTTGCTTTCTTCGAAAATGTTGAACTAACAGTGGATGAGACCGGCATTGGCAATTGGTCGATCTATTAATTATTGTATATGGAATAATCAGGGTGGGTTGAGCGAAGAAACCCACCTTCGAGTTTATGCAAAAGGTAAGATTCGTGACTTCATCCCACCTGACATTTAAAAAGCCGCTGGAGAAAATTCTTCAGCGGCTTTTCGGTTAAAGCTTTGTAGGGTGGGTTACGTTAGGTCTACCCCACTTCTTTTAACTTCTTCAGGAAATGGTCTTGACATTCACAGCTTTCGGGCCTTTTGCGCCGTCTTCTGTTTCGAACTCAACTGACTGATTTTCATACAGATTCTTGAATCCGTCTCCATGAATACCGGTGTGATGTACAAAAATATCACGTCCGTCATCCTGCTCAATAAAACCATAACCTTTTTGTTCGTTAAACCACTTTACTTTACCAGTTGCCATGTTTGGCCTCCTATTGTGTTGCTTTACTTTTCCTGATACTGTAAGGATGCCAAAACAACAATGGGTTTTACCATTAATATTTTGCTTACTTTCTTGTATTGCAGAAAAAGTGTTGCATAATTATTGTTAATTATAACAGTAATTTTCCTTTTAGGAATAGGTGAAAGGAATTTTTTTTTAAATTATTATACACAATATCTTTCAC
>CAZXSQ010000479.1:4339-4967 GCA_964643335.1 uncultured bacterium | reverse complement strand
AGAAGACCTTATTCATTAGCCGCACGTTGAAGTTCCTCACGAATTACTTCTCGTAGGATTGCCCCGCTTCAGTCGGAAAAAATACCATCTTACAGATACTGATATCGAAGATTTTTTACTCTTAATTGCTATAGAGACTTTTATTACACACGATACTATACAGATTGATGTGGTACAAGAAGATCCAGCAGACAACAAATTTTTGGCTTGCGCTTTGGAAGGAAAGGCTGATTATTTAGTAAGCAGTGATCGCCACTTATTTACAACATCATGGATATCGTGGTTTAAAAATTCTTAGACCACGCGACTTTTTGCTGGAATTTAAAAAAATGTGAATTATGAATATTAATTTCCTAGTTGCTCCCCCAGTAATCAAACATTCAAAGAAAATGAAATCACTTCCATATAAACTAGCCGAAATTATTAAATATTCAAAAACAAGCACACACTTTCGCAAGTATGATTTTTGAGTGTATACTATTTTTTTTAACTGATTAAATCACTTCATTGTTCATGATACTTATGATGGGAATACAGGATGACTCGTAGCAGGCTTTTAGGTGTTGATATCGACTCGCTCACGCGGGATGAGTTTCTTAAACGAATAGACGATTTTGTACATTCAGGA
>CAZXSQ010000479.1:0-4329 GCA_964643335.1 uncultured bacterium | reverse complement strand
AAATCTGTTATCTCAATGCGGATTGCTTGAATAAATGCTGGTCGAATCGTGCTTATCGAGAGACTATCACTTCGGCAAATTTGGTTTATGCTGACGGAATGGGCGTTGTGTGGGCCTCACGATTATTCGGACATCCTTTACCTGAACGCCTGAATGCCAATGATTTGCTGCCGGAGTTTTGTCATCAGGCCGAGCAAAAAGGTCACAAGCTTTTCCTTTTAGGCGGAGAAAACGGGATCGCTGAAAAAGCATCGAAAGACCTGCTATATAGATACCCTAATATTCAGATTGTCGGTTACCGGAGCGGATTTTTTACTCAGGAAGAGGAGCCGGAAGTCATCCAGCAGATTCGTGAAGCCGAACCGGATATCCTAATAGTGGGGATGGGCGCCCCAAAACAGGAATTGTGGATCAAGCAACACCTGCAAGAATTAAACGTTCCAGTGGTATGGGGAGTTGGTGGGCTGCTGGATTATTCTGCCAAAGGGCTTAAAAGAGCGCCTGAGTGGATGAGAAATACGGGGTTTGAATGGCTGTGGCGTCTTTGGCTGGAACCTAAGCGGTTATGGAAACGCTATCTTCTTGGAAATATTCTTTTTACATTCAGAGTCGGTTTCTTAATTTTCGCCGATGCACTCTTGGCGAGTATCGCATGGTTTTCGGCTTACTTTTTACGGGCTAAAGTGATATCACAGATGGATTTTCTGCCTGATTTCTTGACCAAACCTTTAAATCCATTCATTGAATATGTTTATGCCCTTCCTGTCATTATTTTCACTTGGATTATCATTTGTGCTTCTATGGATTTGTACAGGCGTCAGTATTTACGTACAGCGCTGGACGAACTCACGGCGATTGTGAAAATGGTTTCACTTTTTTTGATTACTTCCATGGCTGTTGCCTTTCTTTTAAAAGAGCTGCGCCTGGGACGTACCGTTTTAATCTTGTCTTCGGTGCTCGCGTTTTTCCTATTGGTTACATCTCGAGTGATTTGGTCACGCTTGGAAAAAGCCTTATTCCAGGTGGGAATCGGCCGCATCCGCGCTTTGATAGTGGGTGCGGGAGAACTTGCTCAGCAGGTCGTTGAACGATTACGCAGACAACCCGCTGGGAAGTATGAAATTTTAGGATTGCTGGACAACATTCATGCTCCGGGGACAACTCTTTATAATCAGAAAGTACTGGGATCCATAGATCAACTCCCCGAATGGGCTACAAGTTTGGCAGCAGATGAAATCTTTTTCGCTGATCCGTTCATGAAAAAACGAGAGTTACTGAATTTGGTTGTTTCTTGCGGAGAAAAAACATCTGTCAGACAATACAACATCCTAACAGATATGTTCGGCGTCATTGCGGATAATGCTTCATTTGACGATGTGGATGATATCCCTTTTAAAATCCTGCGCCAAGGCCGTTTGTCCCCTATGGAACAGGTCTGTAAACGTTCACTCGATATTGCTATCGCAAGTGGCATGCTGTTAATCTCCCTGCCTTTCTTTCCGATCATCTGTCTTATGATTCGTTTCAGTTCTCCTGGACCTGCCATATTTCGGCACCAACGAATCGGTAAAGATGGTAAACCGTTCACGATGTATAAATTCCGAACCATGTATAAAGAGGTAAACGAGTACCAGGAAGCGCCGATACAAAAAAGCGATCCGCGAATCCTGCCGGTGGGTCATTGGCTGCGCAGAACCAGCCTCGATGAACTGCCTCAATTATGGAATGTTTTGAAAGGGGAAATGAGCATGGTCGGTCCCCGACCGGAAATGCCATTCATTGTCGAATCATATGAGCCCTGGCAGCGAAGACGTTTATCGGTTCTACCAGGAATTACCGGCTTATGGCAAATCAGCGGACGAAAAGATCTGCCTCTTCATTCCAATCTGGAATATGATTTTTATTACATCCAGAATCAATCGCTGCTCTTCGACGTCATTATTCTACTAAAAACCGTCCCTGTTGTTCTCTTTGGAAAAGGAGCGTATTAATAGGTATTTTTTCATAAGTGAACCGGCTTCATTCTAAAATCCGGAATTATCCGAAACGGCTGAATATTCGAAAAGCAATTCATACCATAAAGATGGCTGAGAAGCCATTAAATTTATTATTGCTTCTCCTCCATCATTGATAGCGACGGATTCAGTCAATTCATTTGACCTCGCTCCGGTTTCATCCAAAGCGAACAAACGGGGTTTTATTCCTTTATGGGAAAAGATCAGCCGCAATGGAATAACTTCGACCAAAGGAGGTCCCGATCCCCAGTTTCTACCCACGGTCAATTGTTCATCACCTGTAAGTTCCATTCCTTTGTTTTTTGAGAATCCTGTAGCAGTTAGCAGCCAGTGTTCCCCTTCATTATCCGATCGCATATGCGAGAGGAGTACATTTGCCCAATCCTGCATTGTTGATCCAATTTCCAGGTGTGTTCCATCACCAAGATCAAAATCGCGCCCCCCCACAAAACCGGCAAATCCCTTCGTCGATTCCGAACGAATAAGCACGAACGATTTGTTCGGCATTGAATTGTTCCATACAAGTTCGCTTGTGTCTGATTCAAGATTTCTTCTTGATCGCGAAATATAGGGACGTGAAACCGTATCCGGATTTTTCCCAAAACGGACAGCGGTTTGATGCAGGTAGGGGGTTGTTCCAGGCCGATCTATTATATCTTCAGCGATATTCCACAAACTTCCGCTTCTTTCTGTAACCCGGTTTATAAAGTCATCATAACTCATGACTCCAATGATAGATTCCAGGGCTGGTGAGATATCCCCTCTGAGGAACATATTGGCAGCGGCGGGCATGGCCAGCATTTTAGGGGTATGCCCGGCAATATCGAAATAGCTGTTAATCGATTTATTGTCATATTTATCATTATGGCTGTAAGCGAAGAAATAGATTCCATCCCAATCCTGGAACGCAGCATAAGCACTTAAAAGTGGAATCGCTTCCGAGGAATAGGTATTTGGCGCAGGATGATTGTACTCGGAGACAGTAAAAGCCCAATCTTCTACTCTCGCGAGCATGATCCGCTCTAAAGTGTTATCAATGGCGTTTAGCATAGGGAGATTTCTGACCAACCAGTTATTGGGATCCCAAGACCGTCCAGGAAAAACAGGGTGCTGCCAATACCCGTGATGATCGATAAAATCACACACCATCTGCGAAGCATAGGTCCCGAATCCCAACTGAGTACCTCCCACGGGTGACTTGGCTTTTAATTCCTCATGAAGATAGTTCACCATGTCACGATAGTATTCAGTTTCACGGCTGACAAGAAATTCAATCCAATCCGTTTTTTGAGGCACGCTTTTTTCACTGAAATCAGCTCGGGAGATAATAGAAACAGATTGATTTTCCAAACGTTGATTTTCTGAGAGACCTTCCGGACTGCCCACACGCATTGAAGGATTTGCCACCCACAAAACACCCAATTCATCACCGAGGCCGGATATATTCAACCTCGCCTGGTTTTCATCCTGAGAAGGGGAAAATGACAATTCGTATTGCTTCCATTCTCTTCCTACATCGATTTGAGCAGAATTATCCAATGAACTCCACGGTGAGTGATCCATTTGAATGCTGACACGGATATCCCGCGGACGGCTTGCACGAAGCCATAGGTTTACTTTATAAACACCTTGCTGCTGCACAGAAAGATCATGATAAATCAATTGAACATGCCAGGATTGTACACCAACTTGAGTGGTCGTGATCTTCAAACAATTTTCGTTGTCCGGTCCCTCCGGCACAATCTCTCTTTTTCCTTTCCCCTCTTCGATTTGCTGCAAAGACCAGCCCGACAATCCACGAGTAAGTAGTTCTTCCCCCGAACCAGCAATGTCAACCTGCCAGGCTTGACGTAATGATTCAGTGGATTGATATTTATCATTTAAATAATTGTTCCACTCTTCTTGTAACGGTTTGAGGTAAACCGAAGGCAGGTCATCCAAAACTCCCCCGCTCCATTTTTGTACCAATCCGCTTTCGTTGTTGATCTCGATAGTTGCAACCGCAGGCTCATCTACATACCGATTGCCTGTGTATGGATTTACGTGGAGCAGAAGATCACGAGCGTAATTTTTTTGCAGCTCGATCAAGCGTGGATAATAATGATCAGGGCCTTTATCGTAACGGGGAAGTTCATTCGCTTGAGGCAGGCCATCCGCTTCAACCGTTTTTCTTCCCACTTTGAGGTTGATATTGCTATAAATTCCATTCAACTTAAGCTGGTGAATGAAATAATCGAGACGGTCAAGCCGTTCCGCATCCAATTCTTGTTTGGCTTGAGTGTCAGAGCGTCACAATCCACGCGGTGAGCGGCTG
>CAZXSQ010000478.1:0-4973 GCA_964643335.1 uncultured bacterium | reverse complement strand
GCCCTTTGGAAAACAGCACATAACCATGTGTGTGAATCCACAAAACAAGCCCCACCGGGACGACAGCACGTAGCACGCAGCTGTGGGGGTAAACCCACGGGCCCACGGTAACGGTTATGTTATGATATTATTACCCATCAGAAATGGGATGGAATCGATCAATTAGCACATGAAATTTGTTTATTGGATTCAATGGGATTGGTTGAAGAAAATAAAATTTGGGAAGACGACCATTATTCGTTATATGAAATAATCGCAAAAGAAAAGCGGTCTTGCCTGAAGTCGAAAAATTCCGTTCTCAAATCGATGCACTTCATGCGAGAGAAACCGTTGTTCTGGAATTAGCAGCGACTTATGACATATTTCGAGAAATGAATTGTGATCACGTAACAGCCTTGGATTTACTCAAACAAAAAAAACATAAAAAATGCACATGCAAATTTGAAAAAGTCTTTTGAGTTGCTTCAAGCACTTGGATTGCCTGCTAATTAATCAGATATGATTTTCATTAAACAATATACATACGCTCATATTTTATTAAGTGAGTGAAATTCTTTAAATCAATCCTTTTAAATACGCCACTTCCTTTTTCAGCACATCGGGGCGTTGGGGTGGGGGGAATTTGGCCAGGGATTCGTTTTCTATGCATAGGTCGCCTTGGTAGTTGGCGGATTTTAGTATAGAGACCACCTTTGCAAAATCAATATCTCCTTTGTAGACAGGGCAGTTGTAGCGTCCGTATTCCCAGCCCATCTGGCGTTGGATGTTTTCTTTGTCTTCGGGATAGTTAATGCTTTTGCAATGAGTGTGATAAACCCGATCAGCGTACTTTTTGAAGATATCATACAATTTATTCAGCGGATGACCGTACCAATAGAAATTGGCCGTATCGAGTGTCAATCCCAGTTTCTTGGAACCTACACCTTCGAACAGCGGTTCCAGAAATTCAGGATCGTTGGTGGTATTGCCGTGGTTTTCAATCCCCAGACCCACGTCTGTATTTTCCACGATGCCGATGAGTTTCTTACCTATCGAAATAGCAAACGGGAGAAAATTTTCGCGTTTGATTTTGCGTGGCACCACATCGAGACGGACGGCTTTGATATCCAGTGCTTTACACACATTCACCACTTTTGTAACCCATTCCACCTCCTGCTCAGGGCGCTCATCGAAGCGGTTGGCCATCATCAAGGCGGATATGTGAAAGTTGTTTTTATCCAAATCTTTGCGCAGAGTATCCAACGATGCGGGAGAGTTCAGGGAAAATTCTTTTCCACCATAAAGATAAGGACACGTCATATCCATCCTGACTTGAACTTCTACACCAGTGGCTCCAATTTGTTTCATGGCATCCCAGATGTTTGGGGATACATGCGCCAAGTGATAATCACGGCAAGCCACTGCTGGGGAAAACTTATTTTCTGAACCAAAGATGAATTGTGGGGTGGATAGCAATCCGGTTCCTAGAATGGTCAAGGTTGAAGTTTGTAGAAAATTTCTGCGGGAAAAATGTTTGCTTTTATTCATGAATGGTTTATCTATCTATCTTAATCTTAATATGTTCAACAGCACAGGCGAGGACGCCTGTTTTACCCGTGTGAGGGGAATACACTTACTTCTCTTCAATATATGAATTGAATGGAATATTGACAACCTGTCCATCATTATTTTATTCTGCTAAACTGAGCATTCAGTTCTATTATTAGGAGAGCGTATCGATGACTGCCGGCTTTTACCGTCCAGCCGATAAGGATTACTCGATTGTCGATAGTGTGAAAGATTCACTCAATTTCACTACCCGGCGCTGTCTTACAACGTATAAAGGGAACCTATGTGCTACCTCGACTTTTGTTGATCCGGAAGGTGTTCCCGCCGTGTGGCACGAATTCGGAGAATTGGAAGGTGTTGGCTGGGCGGCCAATGCTGTGGGAGGGGCTTATGAACTGCTGTGGTTTTCGCGTGTTTTCGACAATCAACGCTTGCAGGCTATCGGCTGGTCGGTGCTTTATCATGCGCTTGAAGGCGGTTTTTTTAATGATGACGGAACCATGAAGCCGTATCGGGAAATCCCCACCGATAAACGGTATTATAACTATCTGCATACGGAGCGATTCGATACGTGGTTTTGTCCGGGATCGTCTGCTTATATTGCACTCCAGCTTTTGTGGGCTTCGGATGAGGTTACCGGACAACTGAGAGAACGTCTTCGTGACGTTGCTTTGAAAACTGCCGATTGGCTTTGGGAGAACGTTGGCCGATGCGAGAACGGTTGGTATCCCCGCCGCTGCAAACCAGATGGGACGCCTTTTGACCATACCGCTTATGGCAACGCGAAGGATCCTCAATTCGATCATAGTGGAGATGGTACTTTTCTGCTGTGGTTATGGATAGAATTAACGCGGCGTGGATACAGGGATCGGCTGGAAGAAGTGAAACGTGCCGCCAACGTATATCGGGAGATTGGCGGTGCATTCGGCAGTTGTAATCATGATACGTATGACGATCATGAAAACCTGGCGTACAGTATCGGCTTCCGTTGTTTATGGCGGGCGGCTTCACTATTGAAAGACGATTCTTTGTACGAATGGGCATTGGCGAATTGCCTCCACGGGCTTGAGCAATTCGAGATGCATGAGAATCGGAACAGGGTGGAAACCAAAGGATTGCTTTACATGGAAAAATCGTGGGATACGTCTTATCTCTGGGAAAATGCAGAGGCAGCCTACGCTTGGTTTGAAGCCTCTGCAATGAACCGCAATCGTGCCTATGAACTAAAGGGATTGACGATCCTGCGTTCAGCGGCGCTGCATCATCACGGCCCCCATGGATTTTTAACCGAGGGCGTGGATTGGAACAACCATAATGGACAATGGCGCGAGGTCGACGGAGTAAATATCCCCATTCATGTGGGGGGTGTGGTTTATGGTGATGTGAACTATACTCAGCCTTTTTTGAATAACATGCATATTACCGCACCCACACTGTATTATCTTGAAAAACTCGCCCAACGCAAAACAACGGAAACAGGAACTCAATTTTTGGATTGTGAAAATAATGTGTTATGTACAACCCTATCACAAAAGGATAATCTTTTTTAAGATACAAAATCAATTCATAGGAAAGGATAAAAATTATGCGCAAACTGTTTCTTCTCTTTATTGTCTGTTCCATTGCATTAAGTGGGATGTATGCTTCTGGTGAAGAGGTGTATTGCCGTTATGCACTCATGAATATCGATCACTATGGCCGGGTTTATGGTGATCAAATCCACGAGTTAAGTGATGCGCCGTGGAATGGCGGCTGGGAAACGGGACATCGCGTGCCGGTTGATAAGGTCAAACTGCTGCATCCAAGCGAGCCGCAGAAGGTTCTTGGCATCGTGGGCGCCTACAAAGAAGCTTGGGAAGAACAAGAACCATTTAAAACCGTTCGCTGGTTTTTGAAACCGCCCAGTGCTGCGGCGTCACCTGGAGAGCCGGTGGAATTGCCTGCGTCGCTGGATGAATTGATGGTGGAAACCGAGCTGGTGATTGTTATCGGGAAAGTTGTAAAAAATGCCGATATTGAAGAAGCCAAAGAAGCGATATTTGGATACACCGTTGGAAACGACATTGTGGGTTCAGTGGATTCTTACCATAAAGTGCAGGGTGAACCGGCTGACCAGGAAGAGACGGTACTAGGACCTGCATTGAAACAAGGCGATGATTTTTCACCTTATGGCCCCTTTATTTATACGGGGATTGATTGGCGTGATCGCGAACGGGTTTTAATCGTTACCAATAAAGAAACTGGTAAAAAGGAAGTCTACCGGCATAACACCTCCAGTATGGTTTATTCTCCGGAGAAAATTGTTCGTGATCTATCCCGCGTCTTTACCTTGGATCCAGGGGATGTGATTTTCACTGGAACAACAGCGGCTTTACCCGCCAGGGCGGGGGATATCATGAAGGTCTCTATCGAGGGATTGGGTAGTATCACCAATTCGGTTGTAGCCACTAAGAAATAAAATTATATGGAGTGCGGGCTTCCCTGCCCGCAACAACAAGAGGTACGACGAAAGAGAGTGTTTATCATGCCATATGTTGAATTAAACAAAACTTCCCGCAGAAATTTTCTTCGAACGTCATTCACTGCTGCAGGAATGATAGCCACGTTGAAAATTTCAAATGGAGCGCATAGCCAGGAAGGAACAATCCGATGGGCTTTTTGCGCGGATACGCATATGCCCTATGATCCCCGAAATGAATATCGTGGTTTTCGTCCCTATGATAATATGGGAAAACTCGTGTCGGATATTCTAGCGGCGAAACCAGAAGGGGGGGTCATTACCGGTGATCTTGCACGGCTTGAAGGTTTTCCTGGAGATTATGCTAATTTGAAGCGATTTATTGATCCGTTGTCCAAAGAAATGCCTATTTGCATGGCTCTGGGAAATCATGACAACCGAAAGAATTTCCTGAAATACTTTAGCGATCTGAAAGTGAATCGACAGGATGTTTCCGGCAAATACGTTCTTGTCGTTGAACACCCACAGGCTCGTTTTATCATTTTGGATTCTCTGATGTATGTGAACAAAGTCGCCGGTTTTTTGGGAAAAAATCAGCGCCAATGGATAACGGAATATCTAAATTCCGTCGATGACCGGCCGGTTCTCTTTTTTGTGCATCATACCTTGTCAGACAATGACGGTGATTTATTGGATGTAGAGCGGCTTTTCCGCATTATTAAGCCAATCAATAAAGTAAAAGCCATTGTTTATGGGCATTCGCATGCATACCGGTACGATGAGTATGAAGGCATTCATTTGATTAATTTACCAGCCGTGGGGTATAACTTTAGTGATTCACAGCCGCTCGGATGGGTGGAAGCCTCCTTAAACTCTGAAGGCGGAAATTTCAAACTTCATGCGATAGGCGGTGATTATAGTAAAGACAAAAAAGTTGCTTCAATTAAATGGCGGTAATTGAGTAAAT
>CAZXSQ010000477.1:1551-4974 GCA_964643335.1 uncultured bacterium | reverse complement strand
AAACACAATCCGTAACTCAAAACGCATATGACGACATGGTCAGCGCTGAAAGAATTGCCGCCGCCAAACTTGAACAGGCACAAGAGCAAGTCAAGGAAGCGGAAGTCATGCTTTCTTACTCAAAAATCTATGCATCTTCAAGCGGTATCATTATGGAGAAATACATCGATCCAGGCGACCTGGCTTCTCCAGGGAAACCTCTGCTGACTATATATGATCCCAGCAATCTAAGAGTAGAAGTGGCTGTGCGTGAACGTCTGGCTGGGCGGCTTAAGTTGGGGGATAAGGTTCAAGTCATCATCGATGCCGTATCCAAAGAAATGACCGGCACGGTCGAGGAAATCGTTCCTGCTGCTGATCGGGAAAGCCGCACGGTAACGGTCAAAGTCGGGATTCCACGAGAAGAGGGTGTTTTCCCCGGAATGTTCGGAAGGATTCGCATTCCTTTGGATCCAGTTCAATTCTTGGTCATACCCAAAAAAACAATTCAGCAGGTGGGACAGTTAAAAATGGTCACTTTGCTCAAAGAAGATAAACTCATCACCCGTGCTGTTCGTACAGGAAAAATGTGGAATGGAGATATTGAAGTTCTATCGGGCATCAATGAAGGGGATAAAGTGGTCGTACCGGAGGGGGAGGAGGTATAAATAAGACATGGAAAAGAATGAACAAAAGACCCAGCTTTCTCCTTTTAGTAAAATAGTCGAAGTATTTCTTGACACCAATTTATCCGTCATTCTGATCATAGTGTCGCTTATTTGTGGTGCCGCTGCCTTGTTATTGACGCCGCGTGAAGAAGAACCTCAAATTGTGGTACCCTTTGCCGATGTTTTTGTTTCGGTTCCAGGTTCAAGTGCAGAAGAAGTGGAACGCCTGGTAGCCACTCGGTTGGAGAAATTACTATGGCAAATCGATGGGGTTGAGTATGTCTATTCCACGTCCCAGGCCAATCAAGCCATTGTAACGGTTCGTTTTTATGTTGGAGAGGACAGGGAGAAAAGTCTTCTCAAGCTTTACAACAAAATTGAGTCCAATATCGATAATGTACCACCCGTCGTCACCAGCTGGGTAGTTAAACCTATCGAAATAGACGATGTGCCCATATTGAATCTTACTTTTTATAGCGATGAAGCGGAAGTTTTCACATTGCGCCGCGTGTCGGAAGAAATTATCGACCGGCTGCAAAGCGTTGAAAATACCGGCGTCACTTATCTGGTTGGCGGACCGCCTCGTGAGATTCGAGTTGAACTCAACAGAGAACGCTTACTGGCTCATTCCCTTTCCCCGATGGAAGTGGTGGATAAAATTCGTGCGACCAATGTCAATATTCCAGCCGGAAACTTTGAGCGAAACAATATCAAATTTTTGGTGGAAGGTTCCAAGGTTTTTTCCTCGGTTCGTGAGTTGGAAGAGCTGGTCATTGGTGTTTTCAGGTCTCAACCCGTTCACTTAAGAGACGTCGCCACCATCATTGACGGTCCAGCTGAAAGAGAAACCTATACCCGAATTGGATTTGGACCTGCCAAACATCATAAAGTGAAAGTTTCTAAGGAATTTAAAGATAAGAGCGTTCCCGCCGTCACGGTCGCTTTGGCCAAGAAAAAAGGCACCAATGCGGTGTGGGTCGTGGAAGAAATCTTGACCAAGCTGGAAACACTCAAGGAACAAGTCATCCCCGACAATGTGCATGTTTTGGTCACAAGAGATTATGGTGAAACCGCCAACGATAAAGTCAACGAGCTGGTGGAAGGATTGGTTATAGCCATCATCACAGTTATCGCCCTTATCAGTTTTATTCTCGGCTGGCGTGAAGGGTTGATAGTGGCTTTTGCTGTTCCTTTGACTTTCGCTTTGGCCTTGTTTTTCAACATGATGTTCGGGTACACCATCAACCGGGTAACTCTGTTCGCTTTAACTCTTTCATTGGGTCTGGTGGTGGACGATCCAATCGTTGACGTGGAGAATATCTATCGCCATTTCACAATGAAAATCCGTGGGCCTAGGGACTCAGTGCTTTATGCGGTGGATGAAGTGCGGCCGCCTATCATATTAGCCACCTTGGCGGTCATTATTTCATTCGTTCCCATGTTCTTCATTACCGGCATGATGGGGCCCTATATGGCTCCAATGGCCTTGAATGTACCGTTAGCCATGCTCATGTCATTGCTGGTCGCATTCACGGTAACACCCTGGATGACCTACCATGTCATGAAAAATATTTACAGTTCAGCGGAAGAAGAAACATTCGATTTAAAAAAGACTCCGGTATACAAAGTTTACAGCTCTGTTGTGGGTCTTTTTATCGACTCCAAATTATTAGCCTTCATCTTAATTTTCTTTGTCGTGATATTATTGATCGGATCAGGTATGTTGGCTGTGTTCGGACTTGTCCCTTTAAAGATGCTGCCATTTGACAATAAAAATGAGTTTCAACTTCTAGTCGATATGCCCGAAGGCACCACCCTGGAACAAACCGATGCTATAATCCGAGCCTATGAAGATTATCTGAGACGGGTTCCTGAAGTTACCGATTTCGTTTCATATGTGGGAGAAAATTCCCCCATCGATTTCAATGGAATGGTGCGGCATTATTATTTCCGTCAAGGCAGCAATCTGGCCGATATCCGGGTAAATCTTGTCGATAAAGACTATCGGCATCAACAAAGCCATACCATTACTCTTAGACTGAGAAACGATATTACTGAAATAGCGGATAAATATGGGGCGAATGTCAAACTCGTCGAAGTGCCTCCCGGTCCGCCGGTAATTTCGACAGCGGTAGCCGAGATTTACGGCACACCTGAGAAAACTTATCAAGAGATGGTTAAAGCGGCTCAGATTGTCCGGCAGAAAATGGGTTCTGTTCGAGGTATGGTGGATATCGACGATTATGTTGAATATCCTCAACCCAAACTGATTTTCAAAGTCGATCGGGAAAAAGCCGCCATTAATGGGATCACCCCTCAGCAAATAGCCGACACCATCGCTCTGGCGCTGGGAGGTAAAAAGGCAGGTGTTGTTCATGTTCCTTTAGAACGTAATCCATTGATGATCAATTTGCAGCTCCCTCGTTCCGAACGCTCCAGTCCGGACGATCTCTCTCGAATCGGGGTCAAAGGGAATGATGGCGCAATGGTCCAGATCGCCGAACTGGGACAGTTCATCGAAGAGGAACTGGATGTTTCCATTTACCACAAAAACCTGGAACGGGTTGTCTATGTTTTAGCAGAAATGGCGGGGCGCGCTCCCGCTGAAGCCATTCTGGAACTGCAATCTTACTTTGGAGAGCATCCATTGCCTGAAGGATTCTCCATCAACTGGAGTGGTGAAGGTGAATGGCAAATCACGCTGGAAGTCTTTCGGGATCTTGGTTTAGCTTTCGCGGCGGCTCTGGTTGGTATCTATATACTTCTTGTAGTCGAA
>CAZXSQ010000477.1:0-1541 GCA_964643335.1 uncultured bacterium | reverse complement strand
TTTATGCCGCTCGTCATTATGGTGGCGATTCCTCTCACAATGATCGGCATCATGCCGGGATTCTATTTGCTGAATCTGATAAGCAATCAGCCAGTCGGCGGTTTTGAAAATCCGGTCTTCTTCACGGCAACCGCCATGATCGGCATGATCGCTCTGGCCGGGATTGTCGTGCGCAATTCCATCATCTTGATTGATTTTATCCATAATGCACTTAAAGAAGGGAAACCACTCAGAGATGCCCTGATCGAGTCAGGGGCTGTACGTTTCCGCCCGATCCTTCTTACGGCCGGAACGGCTTTATTGGGTAACGTGGTCATCACATTGGATCCCATATTCAGCGGGCTGGCTTGGGCGGTTATTTTTGGAATATTTGCATCCACTGCGTTTACGCTTATTGTCATTCCAGTCATTTATAATCTTTTATTCGCTAAACAACACCAAAACACGGAGGTGGAATCATGACCACTGAACGAATTGTTCGTATCGTTGCGGGCGCTTTTGTGTTGATCAGCCTGAGTTTAGGGCTGCTTCATTCACATTGGTGGTTCGCTTTTACCGCTTTTGTTGGACTAAATTTATTCCAATCCGGATTTACCAATTTCTGTCCGTTGGAATTAATCTTGCATAAATGCAATATCCCATCCTGCACTACTGAAAAGGAGATTTCAAATGTTTAATGATATACTATGGTTAACCGGCTTTTTTATCGCCTGGTTTCTTTTGATGCGTTTCATTTTACCGGCGTTAGGCATTCCGACTTGTATGACAGGAGCGTGCAATATCAGAAAGGAGGAAGAAAAAGATAAAGATGCAGCAGAATAAGAATAAACGAATTGTCATCATCGGTGGTGTGGCCGCCGGAGCTAAAACCGCCTCCAAAGCTCGCCGTGAAGACCCGGATGCCGATATTGTCATTTTCTCGGAAGAAGAATTTATTTCTTACGCGGGTTGTGGAGAACCGTATTTTATCAGCGGAGAAATCAAAGAACGTGATAAGCTGCTTGCCCGGACACCGGAGCAGTTTGAAAGCGTTTTTAGAATTAAAGTGCACACAAAACATCGGGCGACTCAAATCGTTCCGGATAATAAAGCCATTGAAGTGCATGACCTGGTTACTGATACAACCCGCACAGAGCCGTTCGATGTTCTGGTTCTTGCCATGGGCGCCTCACCGGTCATCCCGAATCTGCCTGGTATAAATTTGAAAGGAGTTCATAAACTCCGAACAATTCCGGATACTGTTGGCATTCGGGAACAAATCACCGCCGGAGAAGTCAAAGAGGCAGTCATTGTCGGAGGTGGATATATCGGACTGGAAATGGCCGAAAGCCTGGTTCAATGCGGTCTAAAAGTAAAACTGGTTGAAATGCTGGATCAGCTGGCACCGCCTTACGACGCCGATCTTTCCGTCCATATAAAGAAAGAGTTGGAAAAACATGGCGTTGAAGTGATGTTAAATTCTGCTCTTGAAGAGATTCTTGGCGATGACAAGGGAAATGTTCGGGCAGTCAAAGTTGCTGGAAAAGAATATCCAACTGATA
>CAZXSQ010000476.1:1836-4977 GCA_964643335.1 uncultured bacterium | reverse complement strand
AAAAAAAGCATCACCCCGCCAATAATGAAAAACAAAATCACCACCGACATCCCCGCGCGTTGTGAATCAAACCATTCCGTCATCAGCCCAAAAAGCAGGGGGCCGATGAATAACGTCGCTTTGCCTGAAAAGGCGTAAAATCCAAAAAATTCATTCTCTTTATCAGGCGGTACGAAGCGCCCCATTAATGAGCGGCTGGCGGATTGATTCGGGCCGGCAAAAATCCCTGCGATGATCCCGCCAATCCACAATCCCAACTTAGTCGAAGCAGAAACTGCAATAACCGCCGCGAGAATTAGCCCCGCCAGACTGATCAACACAGTCTTTTTCCCGCCCAGATAATCATCGAGATAACCCAAAGCAAAAGCACCGATACCCGCCGCGATATTCAACCCAACGCCGAGATACATGATTTCCTTCATACTAAAATCGAACGTTCCCGCTGAATAAATTCCCGCAAAAGCAAAAACCGTGATTAGCCCATCGTTATAGATAAGACGCGCGATCAAAAACTTTACGATTTCACGATAACGCCGCATTTCATGGAAAGTCGACGATAATTCTCTCACCCCAGACAACATCACCTTTACAATACTTTCCGTTCTTGGCGTTGATTTATCCCGCACAAAAATAAAAATCGGAATGCTGAATACCGCAAACCAAACAGCGACTAATAAATTAGTAGCCCGTATATGCTCATCAGCTTCTTTGGTAAATCCAAACCAAGGGCTTTCTGGATTCACCAAAGTCACCATGGCTATGAACATAGCCAACAGCCCACCCACAAAACCTAGAGACCAACCGTATCCTGAAATCCGCCCGATCTTATCCGGCGGTGAGATATCGGGAAGATAGGCATTATAGAACACGAAAGCCAGCCCGAACGCAATATTGGCGATAATAAACCAAAACAACGCCTCCCTCGTCTCTCCAGGTATCGGGAAATAAAGCATCGCAGTCGCCAAAACACAAATGACAGTCGAACTAACCAGAAACGATTTACGGTATCCGCCTCGATCCGCCAGCGCCCCCATAAAAGGCGACAAAAAAGCCACAATAATCGACGAAAGCGTCACCCCTCTCGACCATAATGCTGTACCGATGATTTCGTTTTCAGCAATCGTCCGGGCAAAATAAGTTGAATAGATAAAAGTCACCACCAGCGTGATGTAAGCAGAATTGGCAAAATCATATAAACACCAGGCAAACACCGCGCGGCGATTTGAATCTTTTGGCATACCATCTCCTCAATATAACTTCTTTTTATGAACAGGACTGGACATTCGGTTAATTTGCTTCAATCATGTTTTTAATGGCAATCCATAAGCGGATTGATAATCAAATAATCAAAACGCTGTAGTATAACAGCGTCAACCTCAATTAAAGGAATGATCATGAATACTTCTTCACGCCGAAATTTTCTCAAACAAGGTTTGCTCACCGCAGGCGGGGTCATGGCCATTGGACACCACGCCCAAGCCATCGAGCCGATAAAACGCCCCTTCGGTGCACAGATGAAGCTCAGCTGCGCCGCCTATTCTTACAGAAAATACCTTACCGGCGATAATCCAACCATGACCATCGAAGGCTTTCTAGAAGAATGCGCCCAGTTGGGACTGACCGCGGCGGAACCAACCTCGTATTATTTTCCTTCACAAATTACGGAAGAGTTCTTGCTTCAATTTAAAAGAAAAGCGTTTATTTTGGGATTGGACATATCCGGAACCGCCGTCGGAAACACCTTCACGCTGCCCCCAGGTCCAAAACGGGATAAACAAATTCATTACGTAAAAACCTGGATCGACCATGCCGCCGTCTTCGGCGCCCCCTGCATCCGGATATTCGCCGGAGGCACGTCGAAAGGGGTGAGTGAAGAACAGGCACGCGAGTGGTGCGTCGAAGTGATCGAAGAAACCTGCGAATATGCAGGCAAGAAAGGCATCTTCCTGGCTCTCGAAAATCACGGTGGGATCGTGTCGGATGCGGAAGGCGTTCTGGCCATTGTCAACGCTGTTAAATCCGATTGGTTCGGGCTTAATGTGGATACCGGCAACTTTCACACTGAAAACCCTTACGCTGAAATCGAAAAAATCGCTCCCTATGCCGTAAACGTGCAGGTAAAAGCCGAGATGCGCCGAAAAGGTCATGACCCAGAAGAGGCCGACTTCAACCGAATCATATCGATACTGAAAGAAGCCGGTTACCGTGGCTATGTCGCCTTAGAATACGAAAGCAAAGAAGAACCGAAGGAAGCCATCCCCGTTTACCTTGAAAAACTCCGCGATGCAATAGCCACTGCCTGATAATAACACTTATGTGTGACCGATGGGTGGCAAGGGCAATCCGCCACAGGTGGAAGCCCTTGCGGTGGGTGGCAAGGGCAAGACCGCTTGCGGTCAGCCCTTGCGCTTGTGGCACATCATGCATATACGTCAAGGGCTGCTTCGCTTGCCCTTGCCACCCTCGCTCTTGGCACCCTCTACTTGTACCACACCCCCATATGAACTTAAAATGTTTGTATAATCATAAACAATCAAAACGGAGGTTTTCCCTGTGTCGAAATTTAAACTATTCATTAGTCTATTTGTTTTTTCAGTACTCCTTATTCCTCATGGTTTTGCAGCAGAGTCTCTGCCCTTCAAAGCGGGAGCCGCTGAAACCGTTATCACTCCTGAAAAAGACATCTGGCTGTCCGGCTATGCCAGCAGAGACCATCCTTCCGAAGGAAAAATTCATGACCTATACGCCAAATCTCTGGCTATCGAAGACGCCGAAGGTAACAAAGTGGTTCTGCTCACTGTCGACCTAATCGGTATCCCCCGGCATTTAAGCGATTGGATTACCGGACGCATCGAGAAAAAAGCTGGAATCCCCCGCTCGGGCGTCATGCTCACGGCATCCCATACACACAGTGGGCCGGTACTCGCCAACGCCAGTCTTGAAGGCATGTATTTTCTCGACAATGACGAATGGGAAAAAATTAGACAATACATGAGAGACCTCAAACCTAAACTCGTTCAAGTCATCATGGATTCACTCGATAACCTTGAACCTGCCCGCATTTATCGAGGCGAAGGCGAGGCTAAATTCGCCATCAACCGGCGGGAATACAACCTGGAAGGCGTCAGCATCGGCCATAAT
>CAZXSQ010000476.1:0-1826 GCA_964643335.1 uncultured bacterium | reverse complement strand
TCGGACCGGTCGATAATGATATTCCAACATTGAAGGTGGTCAATGAAGAAGGAGACATGAAGGCCGTCGTTTTTGGTTACGCCTGCCACAATACCACTCTCAGTATGTATAAAATCTGCGGCGACTACGCCGGATTCGCTCAACATGATTTAAATGAAAAATATCCGGATACTGTGGCCATGTTCTGGTCAGGCTGCGGCGCCGACATCAATCCCGCTCCACGCCGCGAGTTGGAACATGCAGAAGCCCATGGGAAAGAATTGAGCCAGGCGGTTCAAAAAGTCTTGAAAGGGTCGATGAAAGAAGTGAAAGACCCGATCGATACCGAATTTTCTGTCATCGATCTGCCTCTGACCGAAGCGCCAACCCGTGAAGAATTGCAAAATCAATTGCAAAGCGAGAATAAATACATCCGCGCCCGCGCCAAAAGACTATTGGATAGATTGGAAAAGGAAGGAAATATCCCCGACTCCTATCCATACCCCATTCAAGTCTGGAAATTTGGTGACAATCTGACTTGGGTTGCTCTTGCCGGCGAAGTAGTGGTGGACTATGCTCTCCGCCTGAAACATGAACTCGGTGAGGAAAACACCTGGGTCACGGCCTACGCAAATGATGTATTCGCCTACATCCCCTCACTACGCGTCCTGCGCGAAGGCGGCTATGAAGCCGACACCTCCATGATCTATTACGGTCTCCATGGCCCCTGGAAGCCGCAGATCGAGGAAATGATCATTAAAGAGGTGCATCAACTGGTAAAAGCTGCAGAGTAAAGAATTATTTCTCACCGAATGAGTTGGCACATTCTCAAGGTAGACACATTTTTGGGGTAGACACATGGGTCTACCCTACGTATATACCAACATCTAAAAGAACGTATGCGCATACTGGCCAAACGCGATGTTGTAATCCCGCTCTCCTGAATATTCCAATCTATGCGATACCCAAATATCGCCGTTTGAAATCAAACCGTTGGTGCTGATATACGGCACCGACTGCCCTTGGGTTACCAGCCAGCATACATCGTTGTAATCGCTGTCCGGCGAGGCGGCAATAAAACACCAATACGCCCCCAGGCTGCCATTGGGGCAGTGGCTGGTGCCATAGGTATAAAACATCCCCTTCGCAAACGGATCAGTCGGGATGGAACTGATGTACGCCACCGGGGTGGTGAGCTGCGCATAGATTCTTCCGTCGTTGTTGGGATCGTAGCAGTCCAGCCCGATATCGCTGCACCGCAGCCCCCAACGCCTTGATCCCCACGGATCGAGCACACAATCTTCGGGATCGCCCGTGCCATGCGCCCCTTGATCATTCCCATCCACCATCCAGAGGTTGGTATCCATGCGCCGGGTCATATTCTGGTTATACAACATCTTGACATCGGCATAAGACCGCGCCAAATTCGCCCGCGTCCGCGCGTTCATAAAATTAGGCACCGCAATAGCCGCCAAAATCCCAATAATCGCCACCACAATCAACAACTCAATCAAAGTGAATCCCTTCTTTCTTCGCATGAGAGTCCTCCCCTTCTTTAGTATAAAATTAAACTAAGTGTAACGTATCAGTGTATGAAGTATAAATGGAGTGAAAACGTATATTGTCCCTAGCCTATTTTTCTCGATCCACCCCTAGCCCCTCCCATTATTGGAAGGGGAATGGTACTTCAAACGGCTTACAATTTACAACTGGATTAATTTATCACAAAAAATTGATGAAGGATATATATCCAAAGTCAAGAATTGTATAAAAGTTATATGATGAGATTGAGCCAGTTTTTCCAACCGGCCCGTTCCATTTTTTAAAAGAGAACCATTTACGATCCA
>CAZXSQ010000475.1:0-4980 GCA_964643335.1 uncultured bacterium | reverse complement strand
TCCGGCTCGAACACGAACTGGTCGAACGGCTCGACGCCATCTACGAGTTCGACCGCGAACCGGTTGGAGACGATCAATTACACAGTGGTGGGCGTTTCGCCGCTATATTTGCCGGGGAACATGTGGCGGGAACCGAGTTTGTCATCGGCGCCATGTTTGTTCTGAACGGTGTCAGTGCATTTGATCTCTTGGTGGGTTTGATCATAGGTAATTTGTTGGCTGTCTTGTCCTGGGCGCTCATCTGCGCTCCCATAGCGGTTCAAGTTCGGCTGACGCTTTATTGGTATTTACGGAAAATTGCTGGCCCGGGTGTGACCATACTTTACAATATCGCCAATGCGTTTCTTTACTGCATTCTCGCTGGGGCCATGATATCGGTTGCTGCCACGGCTGTGGGAATTCCTTTCAATATCGACATGCCTTCACTGACCGATACATATCCCAACAGTATCGGTTGGGTGCTGGTCGTATGGCTGGTCGGGGCGGTTGTGGCTACCATTGCAATTCTCGGTTTCAAGCGTGTGAGTCAATTCTCCAGTGTCTGTGTTCCCTGGATGTTCCTGGTCTTCATCGCTGGAGCGGTCGCGGTTCTGCCGAAATTGGGAGAATTTAACTCGATCGGTGAATTCTGGCAAATCGCTCAAACTCAAATCTGGGATGGTATCCCCAAACAAAACAAGCCCAAACTGGGCATCTGGCACATTATCTTCTTTGCCTGGTTCTGCAATCTGGCGATGCATGTCGGTCTTTCCGATATGGCTCTTTTCAGGTATGCGAAGAGCTGGACTTACGGTTTTTATTCGGCGCTGGGTATGTATCTGGGTCACTTTCTCGCCTGGATATGTTCCGGAATCATGATCGCTGTGTATGGACGAGAATTCGGTTACGGCATCGAACCCGGTCCGATGGCTTACTCGGCGTGCGGTCTGGCCGGGGCGGTGGCTGTGGTTATTGCGGGGTGGACTACTGCCAACCCAACGATCTATCGAGCCGGATTGGCTCTGCAGATCGTCACACCCAACTGGCCGCGATGGAAAATGACACTGGTTGCATTTATCGTCGCTACCACCTTGGCGTGTTTCCCTCTATTCGTCATGAATCTGCTTAATTTCGTGGCTATTTATGGGCTGATCCTGATGCCCATCGGGGCTATCGTCTTCACCGAACATTGGCTGTTTCCACGCATTGGAATGGAACAATATTGGACGGAGAAACGACAGTTGATGTTTAACTGGCCTGCCCTCATAACCTGGATCGGGGTATTGCTTCTCTGTTGGTGGCCAATGGAATACATTGGTATCCATTTATTCTTCCGATGGCTTCCAGGTTATTTTCTTTCCATGATTATCTATACTTTATTAGCGGTATGGTGGGGAGCAAAGAAAATTACAGCTCCTCAGCCGGAAAACGCATAGGAGTAAATAAAAATGAATCCAATACGAATAGTTGCGGGTATCATCGCGGTAATCGCACTGCTTATATGTATTTGGGCGCCGTTCCGGGTATTTTTCGGTCTGCCCACTGACGATTATCAGAGAAACTTTGAGATTTATTTAACTTGGTTCAATTGGGCGACTTTGTTGTGGTTTATCAGCGCCCCTATCTGGATGGTTCCTGAAATTTTCCGAAAGGAAAAGAAATAAGAGACAGTATGGGTTCCGGTATATCTTTTACGAAACAAACACCGGAACCCATAATTAAGTGACAAGCTGTTTTCCCTTCCCTTGATGCCTTATCCTGCTGCTACCGTCTAATAGGGGGAAGACTACTAAAAAGCACACCTGCTACAACATATAAATATTATTTAAAATTTGTCCGCCCATAAGAAAAACAATCGATGAAGATTGAATCGGTTTTAATTTAATACAAAAATCAATGATGTCATTAGTAATTTTTAATACTTAATATCCCGCTATCAATACTACAGGATATTAATATTCCTCAGCCCGATAGCAGGGAACGGAACGGGATTAAAAAAAACAGCAAACATTACTGCTATGCTGCTCATTAATTAAAGGTGGTCATAAATTTTTTGCGTTGAATCTAATCGGATATGGGGTGATTCTAATTTATTCTTCTTTTTCAGGTTTTTTCTGTTGTTCTTCTTCCAGGGTGATTTTACTTTTGGGGTCCATAATTACAAAATCTTCCCCACCCACTTTATAAGGAGGTTTAAGAACAACCTGCGATTCACCGCGAGCACGGATGGCGATTCCGCCGCTTCCGCCGCTGATCATGCCGCTAAATACCACCGATGAGCCTTCAAGCGCCTCAATACAAACTCCTTCGGTATTGGCGACAATGTGGCAGTTTTCCACCTGCAGTTCACCTTTTGAGCATTGTATTGCCCCTTCAACCCGCATATTTGTAATATAACAATTCTTGGCATTATCAATCTTTATGGCGGGTTGTTCTCCAGTTGCCACGATTTTGGTTTTATTAACGCCTTCTCCCTTCAGATAAATCGGCTGAGAAATATTTAATTCTTTATCGACAGAATAGGATTCTCCGCCCAAATACACCATTTTCTGACCAGTTTGGCTGGTTTCTTGCGAAGAATCAACTATTTCTTGCAGAGATTGATCGGATTCAGGAATCAAGGGCGGTTCAGATGGAGGGGTTTTTTTTCTTCTCCTAAAATAAAAAAATCCAACCACAATCACCAAAATCAATAAGAGGGTTTCGATGATTAAGAGTAAAGGCCCGGTCCAGCTAGTCCAAAATGAGGGATCATTCATATAAGGTTGAGCCATGGAATAATTCTCTTTTTCATTTCATAATCGACTCGAATCAACATTAATGCCGTACATCTTTAAAACGGGAAACCAATTCCCGGATGACACCGATTACACGCACTGACGACTCTGATTTTGAAACGCGGATAGGTTTTGCCAGCGGCCCTCCCTGTAACAGCATCTCTTCACCCAAATCATAATATTTCCGAATATAACGTCTATTTCCTATTTGTACCACAGCCAGGTCTTCATTTTCAATGGGGGCACTAATTTCGTATACTGCTTTTACACCCGGCCATATTCCCAGCGAAAGGTACTTATCGGTTTGAACAAAAAAAGCTTCACATTCCACATCCGGCCCAAACCAGTTTTTGGGAAGCCCCAGCACTCCTAAATTATCCCGTTCTTCCAATTCCTCCGAACCGGCTTGAATCACACTCACAACCGGAATATTGAGAATAGCACCGTTCTCGCTCATTTGTGGAGGAATTTGTTCATATTGCGGCAACGCTCCTGAACCAAGTCCAAGTGCCTCGTCTATGTCTTTCCAAGCTTCGTGAGGTGCAATGACATCCGGTAATTTTTGTTCTTCTGCCATTTTTTTAGCAGTCTCAATAACATTATATAACAATTTGTAAAATTGTCCTACCTCACGAACATGTTTTAAGATTTCCTGCCGATAAACAGAGGGTTGACGACATAACAAACGCCCATCCGGCGTTAAAAGAAGCACTTCATTCAATTGGCCCAGGAAAGACAACCAAGTGGCGGGTTGGTCCCCCAACTCGGATAAAGCCCATGTCCGAAGATCATCATGAGATTTCAAACCCGCACTCAAATCAATGGAATCCCACTTCCTGCCGCCATTCTTGATCAAATCGACCATGAAAGAGACATCCTTTGGTATTGCGTCGACCAATTCGTCAATTTCATGTTGGGTACGGAAAGAAATAGCTTTCTGGGGGACACAGACCTTATTCCCGGCCAGCACATAACCGATTTTTCTCGTGGCCTTGACCAAACTTTGCAATTCCCGCTCCGTCTCGGCCGCTTCGGAGAACATACGCCGTTCCTCAAACCCGAGTTGCATAATCCTGGACATTTTTTCGACAATTGTCGCAGGAGGCGGCGGTTTAAAACCACTCTCTATTTGAGCAATATATGGAGATGATAGGCCCAGACGGTCAGCCATTTCTTGCTGAGTCATCCGCCGGCTGCGCCGGAAATCACGAAGTATTTCACCAAAGGACTTCAAGGTTACTTATCTCCTTGCCTTTGTTAGTAACGCCTCTATTTTACATGATATCACACTAATTACAATTACTCGAATATAGAATTGGTAAAATTAGTGTTAAAATCTTGTTCATGTCATTCAGAAGAAGAGCCGGAAAAAATTTAGCCTCTATGAAAAACTAAAAATTTTTACTCCTCATTTTTATCAAAAAAAATCGAAAAAAAAGTAAAAAGTGCTTGACAAAAGTTTGATTTCATGATTTACTTACACAAGTAATGATCACGATTATTCAAGATATAACTTGAACAATCTGATTATAATCTTAAAAAGAATGTAAAGAAATATTTCATTATATAATAATACAGGGTATTTTTTGGATTTATTACTTGCCATTGGTAGTATTATAGTAAGTGTTATTTGTTTTAGACAAATTTCAGGCAAGACTTTAATTTTAACGATAGAGAAAACTTAAAGAAAAATAAAAAAGCACATAAATAAAAAGTGCTCAACACATGGAGGGAGAGCCGCCTGGGATCGAGACCCTTCTCCATAATTGTGACAAGCATTGCCTGCGTCCAAAAAGGGGCTGTTCTCCCTCAACTTTTTTTTACTTTCCTAAGCACGAATATCCAATCCAGATAAATGTTTTGATGAAGTATCCATTTCTTCGGGGCGTAACGTTTCGGGAATATCTCCTTTTGTCACAGTAATATTATCAACGTGAAATCCTAATTCCTTTAGTACCTGGCTCAATAATTCTAAAGCATCTTCAATAAATTCAGCTATTTCATCATCCCTAACCGATATAGAAACGGAAAGGTTGGGATGATTCCATAAAAAAGAAATTGTCATAGGCCCCAATTTTGACAATTCAAGACGAACATCCAGAGTACCAGATTTTGTCCCTTTCTCTTTTGGTTTATACCGCAATTCAAGGTCTTTCATAGCATTGGAATCACGTATGGGAACTTGAACAAAAAAGACCGGTGCGCTTTGGGGATCATTGGATTG
>CAZXSQ010000474.1:0-5007 GCA_964643335.1 uncultured bacterium | reverse complement strand
AATATTTTCATGATATTTCGCCGCCCGGCCCCAATGGCGCGCAAGAGCCCGATATCCCTGGTTTTTTCTGTGACCACCATGAACAAGGTCGCAATAATATTAAACGTTGCCACCAAAATAATGATCTTGAGGATGTAGTTCATCGTGAGTTTTTCGATTTCCAAAGCGTTGAAAAAAGTGCGGTTCATTTGCATCCACGTTTCAGGATAACCATTTGCCCCGACTTGGGTTCGATTTACCTGATATATTTTTTTCCAGGTCTCCCGAGTTCTTTCTTTGCTGTGGTTATCTAGCCTGAAGCGCAGATCGGTTACTTTGTTTGGAAGTTCAATAAGATATTGAGCCGATGGAATCGAGATAAACACCCAGGACGTGTCAAATTCATAATGCCCCGATTCGAATACACCAATAACCTGAAAGATGGCTGATTTGGTGGCCCCCATGGTTATACTTTCCGTTTCATCGGGAACCGTGACCAATGAAATTCTCATCCCCAGAACTTGTTCATAGACTTCCTTCTTGGATTGACTTTCATTTTCGCGAACATGAAAAAGTTGAGAAGCCAGTTCCTTGCCGATGATGATCCCTGGAGTTTGGGTAAAGTTTTTATTTTGCAACTCGGTGATTTTCAATGGACCGATTTCTTGTTGGCCGGATTCTTCCTGGTTGAGGTCATTTAAATTGCCTGCAATGATATTTTCATCAATATGCGTAACATTGGATTCCAGAGCCGGATCAATACCGACAAAATATACGGCATTTTGTGATTGGCCTTGAAAATCGGTTGGAAAAAGTATTCCCCATTTGATGATGACAGGAGAACAGGCCGCAACATTGTCGATCTTGGAAAATGTAGGCAGATGAGTCTCGTAATTTTCAAGACCTTCACTGTATCGAAGGATAATATGAGAACGGCCTTGAAGAATTTTCGATCTCAAGTCATTTGCAAAACCGTTCATAACGGATAGAACTGTTATTAATGAGGCGACCCCTAAAGCGACCCCGGCAATACTGATTAAAGTGAGATGAAAAATAAAGGTTGCTCCGCCTTGCGGATGCAGGTAACGTTTAGCAATAAACCATTCATATTTCATAGTTTCTTTGAATACTCCTCATGTCATCGTATGATAGCATTGGCTAAAAAAGTTAAAGAGGTTCATGATACAATGTAAGCCGGCAGGATGCCGGCGATGCATTATCTCAAAGGAGAGTTCATCATCATGCTTCGATATACTCGATTGTTTGCATTAATTTCAATTCTATCTCTAGTGGGTAAAACAGGCGTCCCCGCCTGTGCCTCTGCATCGGGATTCAACTTCCACCATCATTTCATAGACAAATCCCTCCCCCGAGACGCCTGGGGTCAGACAGCATTCGCCGATCTTGATAACGACGGCGATATGGATTTCATAACAGGCCGCCGCAACGGCGAAATCCGCTGGTATGAATATTCTTCTGCTGATAAATGGATTGTTCATATTCTGGGACAGAACTCCCCATCGGATGTAGGTGGAGTTGTATTGGATGTAAACAGAGACCGGAAACTCGATTTTGTGGCTGGAGGAGTTTGGTATCGTCATCCGTCAAATCCGAAAACAGAGCCATGGAATAGATATATTTTCGACTCAAAACTTGCAAAAGTACACGATGTGGTTGCGGCTGATATCGACATGGACGGCAAAAAAGACGTGATTACCATGTCAGATAAAAATGATTTGCGTTGGTATAAAATTCCAGACAATCCAGAAAAACCTTGGACAAAACATGTTATATTCGCTTCCATTCATGCCGGAATCGCTGCAGCTGATTTAGATGCAGATGGCGATACGGATATCGTTCGTGGATCGATATGGTTGGAAAATAAAGAAAAAGGAACTCAATGGGAAGTGCATGAATTCTGCGGTGTTCCGTGGGCGGACAGAAAAGATTACACCGGCGCTGCCAAAGCGGTTATCGCCGATATCGACGCTAATGGACGAGTTGATATAATTCTGACGGAAGCAGAGTTCGCCGGTGCAAGAATCGCCTGGTTTGAATCACCTAATGATCCCACCCAAGTTCCATGGAAAGAGCATTTTCTTCCAAACATGAAGCAAGAGAAAAGAGGACCGTTTCATTCCTTGCAAGTTGCAGATTTCGACAACGATGGAGATCAAGATATTTTCAGCGGAGAGATGGAATGGCTGGGAAAACCTCCCTACCGTTGGTTTATATGGGAAAACGTATCAGGTGATGGCAGCCGCTTCATTGAACATGTCATCTTGGACAGTAAACTCGGAACACATGAAGCAGTAGCCGGAGATGTGGATGGTGATGGTGATATTGATCTGGCAGGCAAATTATGGAGACCGGTTCCTAATAACGGCAATGACGGGAAAAATCATGCCGATTATTTAGAGAATTTACTTATCCAAAAGTAGGGGCGGTTCGCGAACCGCCCCTACGGATTAACCTACTTTAGGTCAATTCACTTCTTTCACCGGCTTAAATATGAGGAAATATTGATGGGGTAGAAAGGTTTCTTCTTTAACCATTTCCCAACCGGCGTTTTTCATCTCCTGGATAACCGTTTCGCGTGAAACACAATGGCTCGGTGGGGGACCGGTTTTTTGTCTCTTTCTTTTCCAATCCACGACAACCAATTTGCCGCCATTTTTCAAGATAGGTAATAAACCTTTGTAATAGTCCACTCTGTTCTCTAAATGATGGTTGGTATTGCAGAAAAAGATTACATCCACACTTTTCAGTGGAAGCATCGGTCTGTCCATGGCTGCGTACACCGTGACGATATTATACAGATTTTGCTGCAAAGCAGTTAATTGAAGGTGTTCCAACAGATTGGTGGCGATATCGCAGCAATACACAATTCCCTTGGGGCCGACCGCTTTGGCGAATGGCCGTGAGAAATAGCCTGAACCGCTCCCGATAGCCGCGACGGATTGACCTTCCCGAATCCCGACGGCTTGAATCACTTGTGGAACTTTTTGCCATTCTGCTCGGCCGTCTCTCTCAAATTGCTCCGGTCTATAGCGATGTCTTCCGTGTTCATGTTCTGCCGTTTCTGCAAATTGAGCAAAACCGATTATCAAAGATAAAAGAAAACTGATTATAATAATGTTGAACTTATTCAATCGCCTCATATGTTTATATTTCCTTTCACTTTTCACTTTTTAGTATCCAAACTCCAAAAAAGTTGGATTTCCATTCGTAATCGATATTACACCATGTTCCGGATGTGTTATAGTCATTGGCAAATCATACAAGGTATTGCCGGGATTGTCCGGATCCGGGCGGCCCTCAATAGGCATGTTGGTAAGCTGAATCCAGTTTGTATTCACAAAACTGTATGGAGTGTCGAACTGAAATTTGAAAAGATGAATCTTTCCATGATTCGTCCCTTCTACTGAAAATTGCTCAGATTCAGATTCAGGTTCAGGGACATAGTAAAGTGATGTGTTATTTCTGTATTTCCATATCGCTCCCCACTTCTCATCTTGTTCATTGATCCATCCGCACGTCAGAATGTTATCGCCGATCGATGGATCTTCTTCTCCTCTTTGACTTCTAGCAGGCATCCATACTCTCATACCTGCAGATAGCCCGGGGAACGAGTTAGCCGGATCAGGCGATGTGTGAAGCGTTCGGCCGGCTTTACGAATAGGCCGCGATGAGCCGGGGACAAAACTTTGGTTGCTGAACCAGCCGGTATCGTATTGAGTATGACCATTGTAATGATGAACCCAGTAAATACTGTAGTCCCAATAATCGCCTGATTGAGAACGCATGGTGGCGTCCATAAGCACCCGGCGCATGTAATAAACCGCCTGTGTCATTTCGTCGGCATTTTCACAACCATACACGCTGGATTGACTCGGACTAAACCCGCATTCGGTTTGGGCAAAGCGGGGAGTATAACCATAAAGTCCGCATATAGAGTTCAGCGTGTCGAGGCGGTGAATCCATTCTTTGGTTCCCTCGCCTTGATGCAGATATTCAGGCGGGGCGATGCCCGGATAACCGTTGATGGCGATGATATCCGGAAGTTTACTGGCTCCACCATCAGGATTCTCGATGATGCTTTGGATCATTCCATTTAAGAAAGCCCGTGCCCATTTGCCATTATCGACCATCCATCGGCTGGAGACGCCTCCTAATGAGAAATCAAGTGACCGGTGGCTTTCTATACTACCGCTTAATACATCGAGATCAGGCCATCTTGTTTTGATACGATCTCTGGCGGCTAAATAAAAATCGGCGAATTCTTGACCGGCATATAAGCATTCTCCCTCTTCATATTTTTGACCGTTTTCATCCCACCATTTTCCTTCTTCTTCGTTTCCCAACTGTATGCCAATAACAGTATTACCTACCGAATTTGAAACCGCTTGATCGATTTGCTCCAAACGATACATTACCCAGTCTGCATATCCCCGAGGATCGCAGGAATAACGTCTGACAAAATCTCCGGTTTCTGTATTGTGGGAAAGCAAATCAAGATTCCACCAATAATCATCGCCATTCGGATTATTGGGAGTAATCTCGCAATCGATATCCATATCCTCATAGCCGCAACCAAAGCAGATAATGACTTTCATGTTTTGCTGCGATGCTTTTAGAACCATGTTGATATTGTCTGAGAAAGATTCATGTGCGAAGTACCGGACAATATTTAAATGATCTTCTTGCATATCGGCCAGGCTTGAATTTGTTGAACTGTCACCGATAAAAGATTGAAGAGCCGAGCCGAATAACGGCGCTTGTGTATCAATGGTTGGTGTTGGAGTAAATTCAGGACTGACGGTTGGTTCCGTTTCGACTGGTGCAGGGGCTTCCATAACGATTCTGAATGAGACGGTGTTGGAGGTGAAACTGGGATGTTCTTTATGCCGTGCCGCTGAACGGCACCCTTCGTTGGATCCACCCCAGAATCCCCCGCGAAGCACCCGGTCTTCGCCTTCGGTGGGGCCGGTTGGATCAATTTGAGGCGAAGAACTGTAGGCTCCATAT
>CAZXSQ010000473.1:4446-5012 GCA_964643335.1 uncultured bacterium | reverse complement strand
GCCGCAAAAATGACCGCGATTTTCTTGGTATCCTGTGCAATATCAGGATTGTACATCATCAAAAACCGCATGACAATCAATACAAAAAAGACCGATAGAATAAAATAACCCGATTCCACCAGCGGGGATAATTTCATTTCATCCTGGAGAGCCCTCAATTTGGTCATATGCTGAGGAGTGACAATCTTATTATTTCCGATAATGGTTTCTTCTTTTTTGACATGAACTTTGACCGGTTCAACCTGTTCCCGTCTCGCTTGACGTCTGGCTTCGGTTTCTTCCTGGTTGTATTTCAGCGAAGGACCATCATAAGCGGCGCGAACAATATCCAAAGCCAACTGTTTTGCAGCAAAATCCTTCAACTTCGGGAATGAATTGTGTATGAGTTGCTCAAACTGGGCAAAAAATTCTTCCTCGGTTTTTATCTCTTCAACCCGAGGGAACACCATTTCATTGCCGTCTGGATCAACAAGGGTGACACCAACAGTCACTTGAGAAGAAGGTCGATGTCCATAATTTTCTTTGTCAGGCAAAGGGGCGACAGTGTCGGCAATTCCCCTTCCCGA
>CAZXSQ010000473.1:0-4436 GCA_964643335.1 uncultured bacterium | reverse complement strand
CGAAGCCTTTTGAACATGATCCAGGACAGACGACCATAACGCCTTGTAATCTTTATAATAAAAAAGACTTTGGAAAGTGGTTTTGGGCACATCGTCCGGTAATTGTTCCATGGTGGTGTAAGAACGATTTTCCAGTTCCCGTCCGGCCTTTTCCAAGACGGACTCCACCCATGTTTCCAGTTCCATTTGTTCGGGTCTTGGAGTATTTTGTGCTGCGGTGACAATCGCTTCTATTTTTTCAACGAATTGATTTTGTCTTTCCGGCTGGATGGTATAGACGGGCGAGACCAGTTCTTCGGCTTGTTTTTGCTCGGCTTCGGTCTCCGCCTGGTCAACGTATTCAAAATCAACGGATGAAGTAATAGCTCGGGGCGAAGGTGCTCCCACAATGAATCCACTCAGGTCCACAGCGGAGGGTGGCCGAATCAAAATATAAATAAGAAGAACGGCCGTCAGAAGAGTTAATGGATAAGCCAGGTGTGTTTGGACTCTTCCCAATCCCTGCAGAAAGGATTTCTTGTAGATACGGTACTTTTTCAAAAAAGGATGGACGCTTCTTTTTTCAGCGCCACGTTTGTTCTCGGCCATGGTTATTTATGAAAACCTATTTTCATTCCTCCATCGAATTCGTCCCACTTTGGACATGGGCGATTTCGGGAGCTCCCATATTCTCTTTGTCAGGTTTTTGACTTGTTTCCTTCTGGTCTTCATAAGCAGCAATAATCTTCTGCACCAGTGGGTGCCGAACAACGTCTTGTTTTCCGAGATACACAAAAGAAATCCCTTCGATTCCTTTGAGCAAATCAGCAACCTCTATCAAACCGCTTCGCCGTCCACTGGGTAAATCCACCTGAGTGATATCACCGGTTACAATGGCCTTGGAATCGAATCCGAGCCGGGTCAAGAACATCTTCATCTGTTCACTGGTGGAATTTTGAGCTTCATCAAGAATCACAAAAGAATTATTCAAAGTCCGTCCTCTCATATAAGCCAATGGAGCGATTTCTACAATCCCCTGGACAATATAACGTTGAACCAAATCCGCATTCAGCATGTCATATAAGGCGTCATATAATGGACGCAGAAAAGGATCCACTTTGGCTTGTAAATCCCCCGGCAGAAATCCCAACGATTCACCGGCTTCAACAGCCGGCCGCGCCAGCACAATGCGGCGGACTTGTTTCCGCTCCAATGCGGAAACAGCGGCGGCCATTGCTAGGTAAGTTTTGCCGGTTCCAGCCGGTCCGATACCAAAAACAATGTCATTTTCGGCAATAGCATTCAGATATTGACGCTGGCCAAGAGATTTTGGCTTGATTATTCCCTTTTTCCCGCGTAAAGGCATAGTCACCGGGGCGAATACTTTTGACGCCGGTTCATTTGATGTTGGATTTTCTGAAAATGCGAGTATATATTCAACATCACGGCGAGTGACTCTATCCCCCTGACGAACAAGTTTTAACAATTCTTCAAAAACCGAGACCACACCAGAGACTTCATCCGGTTCACCGTAAATAGTGATCGTATCTCCACGAGGAACAATTTTCGCCGGGAAATGATTTTGGATTATGCGAAGATTTTCATCCTGGGGACCACATAAATCCTGAATTTCTTCCACATTGATCAATCTTATAGTTTGTTTAGTTTCTTGTGTTTTTTCAGTTAATTGCATAGTTTTTTTATTCATATACTGGTTCGAGATTATTATCCATCCTGCATCGAGTTGTCATTGAATCTATGAAGTTAGATAAATGAGGATCATGTTGTTTCAAATTATTATCCTCTCTTTTAATGGAGGTAATAACACATATTGCAAGCAGGAGGTAAGAAGAATACATACCGGAGGAAAAAAAACATAGTAGAAAATGATACGGGCATAATAGAATGAACAACAAAAGCCCCAGGATTTGGTTTACACACTTTCCAGAAACTGGAACTATAAGCACTAGTTTATTTGATGCTCCCCATGAAGACGAGCCGTCAGGCTCTTCTAAATTTTCATTCATAAGAAGAAGTTTAGCAACCAATGTAACGTTGTCAATAAGAAAAAAAATCGATTTAAAATCTCAACCTCGTTCGTTATTTTTTACAAAATTATTTCCTCAACAGCCGATACAATTGTTTTCAGCGCTTTCACTCTAGCCCACAGTTTACAATTGCCTTCGATAATTGTCCAAGGGGCATAATTGGTGCTGGTGCGTTCAATCATTTCATTGACGGCAACAGCATACTGATTCCACTTGTCTCGATTGCGCCAATCCTCTTCCGTCAATTTATGTAATTTATGGGGTACTGTTTCTCTTTCTTTAAAACGTGCTAATTGCTCGTCTTTGCTGATATGAAGCCAGAATTTAATAATGACTGTCCCAAAATGGGCAAGATGGCGTTCAAATTCATTGATTTCATAGAATGCTCTTTTCCATTCTTCTTCCCAGCAAAATCCTTCGATTCGTTCTACCAGAACTCGTCCATACCAGGATCTGTCAAATATGGCGAAATGTCCCCCTTTGGGCAAATGCTGCCAAAACCGCCACAAATAGTGCCGTGTGGCTTCAACACCTTGAGGAGCAGAGATGGGAATCACAGAATACCCCCTAGGGTCCAATTTCTGCGTAACCCGTTTAATATTTCCTCCTTTGCCCCCTGCGTCCCAACCTTCATACAGGATGATCACCGGTGTCCTTTGGGTGTAACAGGCAAATTCCAACTCTCGTAACCGGTCTTGATATATTTTCAATTGTTGACGGTACTCTTTTCGGTCAAGGCTTAATGACGTGTCGACGCGGTCAAGCACACTCACAGCATTGATTTCACTAAGTTCATTGGAGGTAGGAACAGCGCTGACGTAAGTGACAGTTCGGCTGCCTTCTTTGAGAGCACGTTCCAAAGTTTCTACTATAGTCCGCATGATGTGAATCCGCCGGTGCCGCCTGTCTGTGGAAGCAACCACAGTCCAAGGAGCGTAAGGGGTGTCGGTTTCAATAAAAAGTTCATCTTCGACAGTCGTGTATTCATCAAATTGTTTATGGATTTTCCAATCCTCTTCAGTTACGCGCCACCCCTCATACGTGCTTTTTTCCATTTTTTTAAATCGCTTTTTTTGTTCTTTTTTACCGATATGAAGCCAGAATTTAACCAGAATCAAACCATCATCCACCAGTTGCCTTTCGAATTGTTTGATTTCATCTTTTCGAATGCTCCAGGTGTGGTCATCCAGTTCCTTAGTGACCCGCTGAGTAATGATGGGCATGTACCATCCACGGTCAAAGATGGCGATTTCACCTTTTCCGGGGATATTTTGCCAAAAACGCCATAAGAATGGTCGCAGAAGTTCTTCTTCGTTCATTTGCAATCGGGTGAGATGGACTTTGAAACCGCGAGGATCCAGCGGAGCGACGACCTGCCGGATGGAATCCCCTTTTCCGGACGCTTCCATCCCTTCAAAAAGGATAAGCAAACCTCTTCCACTTTCAATTAGACTACGCTGCAAATCCCGTAATCGATTGGATAATGACGATTTAAATTCCTTGTAACTTTCTTTGGGGAGTGATTGGTTTAAATCCAGGCTTTCAAGCATGAGAATTTGTCCTTTGTTGCGGTTAATAAGCAATTAAAAATAAATCAGATTACAATGAATTCAAATGATTCGATCCATGCATCGAAAAAAAAAGATTATTATAACCTATCAAATTTTTTCTTTTTGTGGAAGGATATAAAGTCCAAAATTTTAAAAGTGTTGTTAAGGAGGATATTATGATGGGTCCGTTAGAGTTGTTTTTCGTCATTCCGTTGTTTATTTTAGGAGTGGGATTGCCCATTGTGGCTTTCATTTTGCTTATCATGATTTATATTAAAATAAAAAATATAGAACATTTTCTGCAAGAAAAAGAATAATATTTATTTTAGTGCGATACAATTCATTCATTCTCACACTTTGGTATCACGTTTAAATCGGTTAAAATCCTTTAAACCATCAATTGAATTCCAACAAAAAGTTATAGAATTTATAGGAGAGATTGATTGTTTATAATCGATTTAGAATATTTATATAATGGAGTCGCCTGATTATGGATAAGAAGAAAACAGCAATATTAGGAGCCACGGGAGTGGCAGGTCAACAATTCCTCGAAGCTCTTTTTGGGCATCCATGGTTTGAAATTTCAGGTTTATATGCTTCTGAACGTTCAGCGGGCAAACCCTATGGTGCTGCCGCCACATGGCATTCACCCACACCTGTGCCTGCTCATGTTTCATCGATGATGGTGAAAAAAATCGAGGAATCAGTCAATGAACTGGATAAATACGATATTATTTTTTCCGCGCTGCCTTCAGATATTGCGGAGACCATCGAAGGTGAGTGTGCGGCTGAGAAACCAGTGATAAGCACAGCATCAGCGTTTCGATATAAAGACGATGTCCCTATTCTTGTTCCCGAA
>CAZXSQ010000472.1:0-5019 GCA_964643335.1 uncultured bacterium | reverse complement strand
TCATGAAAAAGGATGCACGATTGATTTGACCGATCCGAATGTTCAAAAAGAACTGGAGACTTATATTCCCGCCATTCAACAGGGTCATGGTGCCGATGTCCTGCCGAGTGTCAGAAAATAACGTCATAACTTGCTTTGTGTTACAATATACCCTTAATAAGGCTCGCTTTTTGCGGACCTTCAGTTTATCCAAAGGAGGTAAATGACGACTGATGAATAGGGAACCGACTCTCTTAGTCGCCTGTATCCTTTTATTGAGTGCTTCGCTGTGGGGTATAACACAAGAGAAATCAGAAGATTCTGTCAAATTGGATTTTGAAAAATGGGAGATAGGTAAAATCCCGGACAACTGGGAAATCACTGAAACCAACAGTAAAGAAAAGTTGGCGAAATGGGAGATATGCCGCTTGTCTGATAACGTAGATGACAAGGTTTTTGCCTTGACAGAGTCAAAAAACAGTGGACAGACCTACAATCTTGCCATTGCCGAAAAAACTGAATTTAAAGATGCGAAGATCAAAGTGAAAGTGAAAGTGAAAGCCCTAAAAGGCAAGGAAGACCAGGGCGGTGGACCGATATGGCGTGCGAAGGATAAAAACAACTATTATATCGCCCGCTGGAATCCACTGGAGGATAATTACAGAGTTTATTACGTTAAAGATGGAAAACGCAAGCAAATCGCAACATCTGAAACAAAAGCTGATCCCAAGAAATGGCATGTTATAGAAATCGAAATGTCCGGCAATAAAATTACCGCTTTATTGGATGGTAAAAAAATGATGGAAGTTAAAGATTCAACATTCAACAATATGGGCATGGCAGGACTATGGACAAAAGCCGATGCGGAGACTGCTTTTGATGATTTTGTGGTGAAGAGAATAGATTAAATTTTTCTTTTCACGGCACTTCTAACATATCAACTTTTTGGACACATAAAGGCTCTTCAAGTTGAAGGGCCTTTTTCATGTTTATTTCCACTTTAAACATTCCACCATTGAACTAGAATCGTGAAGAAAAACGCAGCTTTATACCGAACTCAATACGGAGAATTCTCAACAGTCAGGGATTAGATCGATCTATGTATATTCATGATACAAACAAAAGAAATACAAGCCTTTATAAAATTTTGGCCATCGCATTCATCACCCTTATTTTTCTGGATTTGGGGTTGAGATTTGTACTGCCCAAAACGAGTTATGAAACGGAAGCGCTTTGTTCCAAAGAGTTTTCTAAGTTATACGCTTCGAATTCTTATGGCAGACTGAAATCCAATCTCGATGTCAAATTCGCGACCCCTTATGGCAGCCATACTTTTCGAGTTCAAACCAACTCTCACGGGATGCGAATGAAAAATGTTTCTCCTAAAAGTCAATCGGAGACCATTCGAGTTGCCGTGATGGGCAGTTCCGTAGGCTTCGGTTGGTTATTGCCCCAGGAATACGCTTATCCCACGATCTTGCAAAAACTCCTTAATCGAAAAGGAAAACAAACATACCAAGTTTTAAATTTTGCCGCGCCGGGTTACACCTCTTTTCATGCTCTCAAACAGTATGAACGTTTGGTGCACAACTTTAATCCGGACATTCTCATTTTGTCCTACGGTTTATACGATTCATTTGAATCCCGGTTGTCTGAAAAAGAAGTATACGAGTTGATGAGCCAATATGGCCTTAACGATAAGTTATCAGGATTCCCCCGTTTGTGGCATGATTATAGTACAATTGGTCAATGGATGATATCCAATAAACGAAAAGAGGGATATGCTCAGCTCGAGAAATTAATCCAAGAACATGCTTCTCAAAATGTATGGAAGAAAAAAGTTAAGGCTGCCGATTTTATTGAGAACTTGCGCGCCGTCATTCAACATCATCAAAGTAAAGGCGGAAAATCTATTCTCGTTCATTTAAATCTTATGAATTTTCATGTTTATCAATCCTTAAATGAATTATCTGAACAGATGGAAGTGCCTTTACTGGATATCAGAACGCTTTTCGATAACTTAGGTGGAATTGAAGAACGCAAAAAAACCATGGAATTAGGATTGAAATTTTCAGGGACTGAAGAAGCAGAAAATTCCGGGGGGATGAACTTATTATTCCGTATTTATGTACCTCAAAAAATTGCCTTGAACAAATCCATTTATATTCAAGGGAACCATCCAAAATTGGGAGGGCATAATCTCTCACGGGTTAAAATGTACGACGATGGAACGCATGGGGATGAAAAAGACCGTGTCTGTTCCTTGAAAATAGAGATCGATGAAATCCGCCCAATCCAGTTTTCGTTCACCCATGATGAGAGGTTGCACGACAGAAAATTGCCATCTGATGTATACAATACAATTATAAACCATCAACATATTGAGAGAGTGAATCCTGTACCGTTTTCAAAAAACACCCTTTGGACTTCTCTCCTATATATTTATGGTCAATCTCCTTATCATCATTTATTACTACCGGACAGTCCGGCATTGCCAAACGTCATGGGACAGAAAATCATTGCGAGACGCTTGGCCAGTTTGGTGTTGAAAACCGAAGAATCACAATGAACATGGGTAAATGATATGGGAAATATATTTGGACGTGTGTTTCGTATAACCACCTGGGGAGAATCACATGGTGGAGGAGTAGGAGTCATTGTGGACGGTTGTCCACCAGGCCTTGAAGTTTCAGAGCAAGAAATACAACGGGAACTCGACCGGAGACGGCCCGGGCAAAGCAAAATAACTACCCAGCGAAGAGAAACCGATTCTATCCAAATTGTATCAGGAATTTTTGAGGGAAAGACGTTGGGAACTCCCATATGCCTGATGGTCTGGAACAAGGATGCCCGACCGCAAGATTATTCAGAAATTCAAAAAGCTTATCGTCCTTCACATGCTGATTATACTTATGATGCGAAGTATGGTCTTCGTGATTTTCGCGGAGGAGGCCGTTCAAGCGCACGGGAAACAATAGGCAGAGTAGCAGCAGGAAGTATTGCCAAAAAACTTCTTGGTGAATGCAAGATCAAGATTTTGGCCTATGTCAAACAAATTCATGAATTAAAAGCGGATATCGATCCAAGTAAAGTGCGTCCTGCTCAAGTGGAAAAAACAATTGTACGCTGTCCGGATATCCAAATAGCGGAACAAATGATTGAGTTGATCGATGAAACACGCAAGGAAGGCGATTCGCTTGGAGGCGCCATTGAATGCGTCATTCGAAAAGTCCCACCCGGATTAGGCAACCCGGTATTCGACCGGCTGGAAGCCGATCTTGCCAAATCCATGCTGTCTTTACCGGCGGCCAAAGGATTTGAGATCGGCTCCGGTTTTTCCTGTGTGTCAATGAAAGGTTCTGAACACAATGATCCCTTTTATGCCTCCGAAGGAAAAATTCGGACCCGCACCAATTACTCTGGTGGGGTGCAGGGAGGCATTACAAACGGACAAGACATTGTGTTCCGTGTCGCCTTCAAACCAACCGCCACCATACTTCTCCCGCAGGAAACGGTCACCCCGACCGGGGAAAAAACCATACTCAAGCCGAAAGGCCGTCATGATCCCTGCGTGCTTCCACGAGCTGTCCCCATTGTAGAAGCCATGGCTGCGCTTGTGCTCGCCGATCATTACTTACTGCAAAAAATTAACGAAGACACCAACTAAATTCACTCGCCGCTATTAATTGATTGAAAGATACTCGGGAGTGACAAATAATGTGCCTTCCACAAATCCGAGTGCCTCATAAGCTCCACGCAGTGTTTCCAACGTATCTTCTACAACCCGGCGGCGTGGAAATAGTCCCCGGTCCGATGCGCAGGCTTGAATGACTTTCTTTTTGGCGATGCGCATCCCTTCTTTTACAAACAAACTATACACAAACAACAGGCGCTGCCTCATCGCCTCGTCTTCCTCATAAACCAAAACTTGTTTTAGAGGTGAAAGTACCTTCGCGCGTTCTTCTTCTGAACCGGGATCGTACGCGGAAGTGATTTTGCTGGCTTCTTCATCTTTGGACAACTGAAGGAAATATCCCAGTTGTTTTTCCGACAACGGCTTCTTGCTGCGCGCGAAACGTTGAAGAGTGTGTCTTAATGCTCCACGGAGAACAGCTTGATCAATCGAATAACCATAATGAGCCAGATGAAGATTTTGAAAATAACGTACCAAATTATCGACAGAAAAAGTCACATCTTCGAATGGGAGATACGCATGTTTTTTCGCAAAAATCTTTGCGATATATTCATCGACTTCCCATTCACGTATTAGATAATTCTTAATCCGTTCCCGCTTTCGTAATTCTTCAGCGGTTATTCTTCGTCTCTTTCGTTTTCTCGGGATTCTTGTTTCTTGGCAAACAGGCATACTCACCCTCTTCTTTGGGATTCAATAAATGCCTAAATCAAGTACTCCCTTACTAACCAACATTCCCAATAATACAATATAAAAAACAAAGAAGGTGATGTGAATTCTAAGATGCTGACTTAACTAAGTATATATATATTAAAAAGTTGAAAAAATGCAACCCCCTTTATGCAAAATATTCATTCGCTTGACTTGCTTGCCTAAATTGTTCATTTCATGTTATCATTTAGATTTATATTTGAAGGGGAAAAATGGGTAGTCCAAAAGCAAAAGGTGGACTATCATATGCTTTGCACATAGGGTTCCATTGGTCAGACACGGTGGAAAGTTTTTATGAACAGTGAGTTAATAAAAAAACTATACGTCTGTTTGGAAAAAGAATCGGGAGAAGTATTCTATTCTTCCATGTTAATGAGTAGTGGCTCCCAGGCCGATATGCTAACCTCCCATAATGTCGATAAAGGAATGTTATTGTTAATGATTTTAATGAAGAAGAAATGGCAGAAATTGCTCTGGTGGAAAATTTACAGAGAAAAGATCTTGATTTTATGGAGGAATCTATGGCTTATTCTAAATTATTAAATAAATTTGATTTAACTCAAAAGGAATTAGCCAAAAAAATCGGGAAAAGCCAATCTACCATAGCCAATAAGTTAAGAATTTTATCCTTACCT
>CAZXSQ010000471.1:0-5042 GCA_964643335.1 uncultured bacterium | reverse complement strand
TCCCACCGAAAAGTAGTCAACAAACGCCCAGTAAAAAAGTTGGGCGCCCAACAAATTAAATAAGAGGCAGAATGATGAGATAAAAAATAATCGCAGGCTATCCCATAACCGATCTTTCTAATTCATTACCGGCGTTAAGGAATCTTATACTTAGGATTTCGCGGGGGAAGGCTCTTGCTCTGTTTCCTCGGTTTCTTGGATGCGGGCCAGGGCCTGCTGGGCTATTTCTGCTGATTGTGATTTTCCTTTGGCTACCATTTGTAGAGTGGGGATGGCGGATATGGCCTCCAGATCTTCCAACAGATAAATCACGGATGGATTGATCTTCCCCTTCTTGTACTGTTCCTTCAATTTATTGATCAAACAGCTCACCGCCTTCTCATCGCCATGATTCCGCAAATAGGTAAAGGCCAAACGCGATTCGTAAGGAATGGGGCTGTCAAGCAGTTCCACAAGGTCTTCCGGTTTTTTCTCTTTTCCCCAAGTATAAGCCCGCTCTTCCATTTTCTTGACATACCACAAGAAAAATACTGAAAACACAACAAAAAGAACCGCACTGCCGATAACGATGTTAAAAAACAGAGGCGAATCAAACAGTTTCGCAATCGGTACATATTTGTCGAAAAAACTCTCACCGGGCGCCTGTGCGTATGCGGCCACAGGAATGGAATATATGAGACTTACCAAAAATATTAACTTTTTCATTTTTACAACCTTTATATTTCATGCATGATATCTATTCGTAATCGGCAGCCGCCTATCGCTGCCGAATGCCTTGGAGGTCACACGCAAAACGATGGCGGCCTGCTGGCGTTTATACTCGGCGCGATCAACCAGGTTCACCACACGTTGAACCAGATTTTCATCATACCCCAATTCAACCATTTCATCCACGCTGCAATCATTTTCGATATAAGCGTGAAGCACCCCATCTAATATATCATAAGGGGGAAGGCTGTCCGTATCCAATTGCCCTTCCCTCAATTCCGCCGAGGGGGGTTTTTTGATGATGTTTTCCGGGATCAAATCCCAGCCCGCCTTCTGATTACGATACTCGGAAATTTCATAAACCCAAGTTTTCGGCACATCCCCCAGCACTGCCAACCCACCGCACATATCACCGTACAACGTCGCATACCCTACCGAGAGTTCCGACTTGTTCCCCGTCGCCAGAACCAGGTAACTAAATTTATTGGACAGCGCCATCAATATATTCCCACGGATTCTAGCCTGAAGGTTTTCTTCAGTTTCGTCCGGTTTGCACTCAGCGAACTCTTCCTTGAAGAGCGCCAAATAGGATTGAAAAATATCTTCCACAGCGAATATCTTATAGGTGATTCCCAAATTTTCAGCCAGGCGGGCTGCATCCTCTTTGCTGTGTTCGGATGAGTAACGGCTTGGCATAGACACACTAACCACATGGTCTTTCCCCAAGGCATCAGTCGCCAGCGTCGCTGTCAGCGCAGAATCGATGCCGCCGCTGAGACCGATCACGACATTGTTGAACCCATTCTTATACACATAATCTCTCAAGCCCAAAACCAAAGCATTATAGGCATCTTCGAATGGATTATAAGTGAGTTTTTGTGATTTGGGCAGAAAAGGATTTTTATCGAGATCCGCTTTGAATCCAGGCGTGTCTGGAATCGTGGTGGCTCCATTCGAATCGATGATCCGTACAGGTTCTTTGCCTGGAATTTCAGTCGCATCCATATCCCGCTGAATTGGGACCGCCAATCGCCCCCGGTGAATCTCTTCAAATTGGATATCGCCCACAGCCAGGTCTTCTTCGAAAGCGGAACCGCGTGAAATGATTTTTCCCTGTGGGGTAACCACTATACTCCGCCCATCAAAAATTAACTCATCCTGTCCACCGGTCTGGTTGCAGAACACCATGCCGACGGTATGATCCTGGCAGCGCGATTGAATCAAGATGTCCCGCTCCAGACAGCGCCCCACACTGAAAGGCGAGGCGGAAATCCCGACAATGAGATCCACACCGGTGGAAGCCATATTGGCCACAGTTTCCGGATGGAACAGGTCTTCACAAATCAACACGCCGATATTGGCGATATCCAGCCGAAAGGTTGAAAGAAACCCACCTCGGGCGAAGTAGCGCTTTTCATCAAAAACCCGGTAGTTGGGCAATCCCACTTTGCGCGCGATACCCAGCAGCTGTCCATCGTGGACAACAGCGGCAGCGTTGTAACAGTCTCCCTCACGGATAACCAGTCCTACCACAACCAACATGCCTTTGGTTTGTGGAATGATTTGATCGAGATAATGGCGTTGATCCGAGATGAATTGCGTTTTTAGAAGCAGGTCTTTCGGCGGATAACCGCAAATCGCCAACTCGGGAAAAGCCAGGATTTGTACGCCCTGTTTGCGCGCGTGTGTGATCCACTCATTGATCTTTTGGGTATTTCCTTCCAGATCACCCACAGTGGTATTGATCTGAGCTCCGGCCACGCGTACGAAAGATGAATTTTTTTTGTTGGTATTCATGATCGTCTTTAATCAAGTATATGTTAATATCGGAGTGCGGACATCCTTGTCCGCATCATTCAGCCTTCATGGTCACTTTTCGTTCATTCATTTTGTATAATCCGCTTGGGACTCTCAGGGTCACGTAAGTCTATTGTTAGGGAATAAGGAGACCACTCCGCCTTGAAGAGTCCACTGCCGTATTCCGCTTCAGTAAACGGGCTTGAAAACAGATCATAGGATGGATCGTTCTCCGGATCAATCCGGCTGCCGTTTACTTGAAAATCACTTTGATCCAGCGGGAACAGCAAAACGTCTCCTTGGCGCGATACAAATGTCACCGAATCCTCATGGATATCCAGCGGGGCGGAAATCACCTGTTCTTTAAACTGGTCAAACGATGAAAAATTCTCAGCGTTTTCAATTTCTAATAGAACCGATGTTTTCAACTCCTGACAGCCCAAAATACCCGCGCCGGCTCCCATGTTCTTTTCAAGTACCGCCGTACGCCACCAATAACTCCGGCCGGCCAATGGGTGAAAGGCCAAAAAAAGTTCATCGATCTGTGCAAAACACCAGTCATTTTCCCGTTCCAATGGCAAAAAAGTATTCGGGATCCAAATGCGGGTTGGCAATTGTTCATACCGTTGGGTGACAGGTTCTTGCAGTCCCTTCTTCCCCGCTCTTTTTTTATCGCTGCGATGGAACCGGCAAAATATCACGTTTTTATATTGCAGACAGGTAGCATTCCAATAATAGCATGACTCTGTGTAAGGGGGACTTCCACCGCTGAACAACTGGTCTCCACAAAAAGAGAAAAAATGGTTTCCTGTCCACTCACTGTCCAACACCAATAAATCCCAAGGCCGGGTCTGCCTGGGAACGTATTCATTACGTAAATAAAAAGAACTCAGGATGAAATCGGGTGTGACGTAGGAATACTTATAGCCGGTAGCGGTTTTCTCCGGCTGCGCCCGGTCTTTGTAAAAACGGGTTTTGACTGTATAAGTGCCTCTTTCCTTCCAGTTATGGCCAAGTTTCACCAACACCGGTGGAGGCCGGTAAGTTGTATGTGACCAGATGATAGTCAACGGATCAACCGGTTCGTCCGGCAACAACGGGCGGTCATGACCAAACAATAAAAACGGGAGCCGGTTTCCAGGCAATGGAGTAATGGATTCGAATCCCCGTAAACGAACGCCGCCCCATCGCCCGCCGATGCTTTCCTGAGCGATATCTGCAATCATCATATCCGTGATGGATTTCGCTTTTGTTATTAAATTCTCATCCTCGGCATAATCCTGCAAATTTAGTAAAGCCGCAACAATATGGAAGTAGTAAGGAGAACTCCGCTGTGCGAATCCATACATCCCCCAGCGATTCAATATTTCATGGGCCTTGGTTTGGTATTGTTCCGCATGTTCGGAGTTGGATCGTGAATCAGGCCATTTATATTCCATTGTGGAACTCTGGACTTGTTTAGACCAGAGCAACAAAAACGAAACAGTCAACATACATTGACTCTCGTTAGAATGGGAATCCTTGCTGGTGGTAAAGAAAGTGCGCCACTCTTCAGCAATATAATCAGCGAGTTCTTTCTCAAGATGCGATTTGGTTTCGGGTAAAAGAATGGAGGGTGAATCATGAAACGCCAACAGAATGCGAATCATGACGGATCCCTGTAAAATATCCGACTTCTGGGATTGATCCGCTTTTAAATAATCGTTCGCTGCCTTCACCTGCTCATTCAGTATGAGCAGCGCGGCACCACGTTCCGGCGTTGGGGTGGTCACATGATTGGCAATCTCATGGAGGCATCGAGTTTGCCGTTGCGGAAGGGAATCGATGAGTTCATCGATTTTGCTATTTGATTGCCCGAAGGCAGCCGGAACAAAACAGCAGCATAAAAAAGCCAGAACGCTTATTCCCAAAAAACATGTAAATATTTTTTTTAGCCGGTGTAAACAAATGAGTTTCAATGGTAATCCCACTTCAAAACCATTTAATGGATATGCAGCGAAGAGTCAAGATAAGAGCCGTTTTAATTCCTCAAACTCAATCATATATCCAAAAATCTAACTTCCGGAGCATGATTCTGAATAAATTCACGGCGTGGTTCAACAGAATCCCCCATCAAAATAGTAAAGATATTCTCTGCTTCAACGGCGTCGTCCATACTCACTTTCAGTATGGTACGTCCTTCCGGATTCATGGTGGTTTCCCACAGCTGAGTTGGATTCATTTCACCCAATCCCTTGTAGCGAGAGATTTCCACTCCTCTTCGTCCGGTTAGTTTTACTGTTTCCAAAGCATGAGGAAGATAATGGATCTCTTTGACATTTCCCTTTTCCTCCATTTTATACAAAGCCGGCGGCAACTCTTTCTGTTTACCGTTGGTATCCGATGGAGAATAAAGATATTCTCCTTCAGGCCAGTGCTGAAACACATCAATACCATTCTTTTCGAGTTTTTTGATCAAAGGCTCCATATCCTGGGATTCAAAGAATTCAATTACCCGAAAGTTGATTTTACCATTGGGTGAATCGGCCGAATCGATT
>CAZXSQ010000470.1:0-5044 GCA_964643335.1 uncultured bacterium | reverse complement strand
AAATTGTGTGACCGCATCGCCATCATGGATCACGGCCAAATACTCCAAATCGGTTCGGTAAGCGAGTTGGCTAATGTTGCCGGCGATCGTGATATTGTTATGGTCCAAGGTAAATTCAAAGCCAATGAGATCAATAAGATTCTTGAAGGTGAACCCATTTCATTCATCAAAGTGGAAGACAATACCGCACGTTTAACCTTCACCAAAGAAGATTATGGTATTTCTCCTCTAGTGAACCGGCTCAGTCAAAACGGGATAGAAATTGAGGATATATCCATTCAAAAACCAACACTCGAAAGTGTCTTTCTAAAATTGACTGGAAGAGAGTTGAGAGATTGAAAACCATACTTCTGATAGTTCAAAAAGATTTGTTGCGCGATTTTAAGCGTCCGTGGGGGGATTCTAATCATTGCTTCCATCCCTCTTATCATGACTTTAATCATGTCCTTTATATTCGGTCCGGGTAACAATGGTTCGGCTTCAATCCCCACCATTCATTTTGCTGTTTTGGACAACGATGAAGATTTACTCTCGGGATTATTGCGTTATATCCCTACACAAGGGGATGCCGCTGAACATTTACAGATACACTTTGTGGAAAACAAAAAAGAAGGCATCCGCTTGTTGGAAAAACGCCAGATTTCAGCAATGATCGTCCTTCCTGAAAATATGACCAGCGATTTGCTAAACGGGGTGACAGCCACCATCGAACTATATGAAAATCCCGCAGAGCAAATCCTGCCCAAAGTCGTAAGGCAAGGCGTTTCCCTGCTGGCCTGCCGGCCTGTCCAGTTTTTCGGAAATTCTTAGAGAACCATTAACACAAGTTCGAGATTTAATGGAAGAAGACGAACTCCCTCCACCGGAAGCCGTTGCCAAACTCGCGGAAGAATACACACAGAAATTACATGATTTTGATACCTATTTGTTTCCACCGATCGTTCAGTATGAAACAATTTCAGCGGAGGATTATATTCGCAGTATCACAGACACTCAATCGGAAAAGAGAGAAAAATGAATACCGAAGTGTTCATCTATGTATTTCCGGGGATGATGTTTTTCTGGCTCTTCTTCATCGGGCAAAGTCCGATGCAGGAAATTGTAACCGAAAAGGATAACAATACATTACATCGTATATTATCCACACCGGTCACCTTGAACCAATTCCTGATATCAAAGTTGATTCGCTGTTTTTGCCTTTGCTTCATCATTCAAGTGCTATTAATTGTAGTTAGTTGGTTGATCTTTGGAGTCAGTTGGGGCAATCCATTCACACGGATTTTTGTTATTGTAGTCAACAATTTAGCCATTACCGGGATCATGGCATTGATACACAGTCTAGGCCGGACACGCGATCAGTCAAACGCCATCTCTACCATGGTTATTCTTATGCTGGCCTTATTAGGCGGTGGAATGTTTCCGTTTGAGGAAATGCCTCCTTTCATGAAAGTGATCGGGGAATACACCCCAATTCGTTGGGGAATCGTACTGCTCCAGTCCGTTATGCAAAATCGTCCTTTAACCGAAGTCCTTTCTTATCTCATTTTGTTGTTGGTATTCGGTGCAATTGGAATCTTCATTGGATTATTAATGTTCAAACGCCGGTTCAAACTATTAGGGACATTGATATCAAATCCGCTACCGAAGAGATTTATTTGAAAGATTGGCCTTTTGGAATTATCATTCCCAATGGATTTTCTCAAAAAATCCTTGAAGGGGAACCAGTCAAACTTCACTATGTGAAAGGCACAGCCAATCCCGAGCGAAATCTGGAGGCTCAATCCCGCTTGACCCATGCTATTGTTCGTTTCACACAAGGATTGATTACGTCCGATATAAGTCAAGGAACGTTGACCTGTGAAAGCATAGAAAGTCTGCGAGCCGCTTTGGACAAACCGCAAATCCTGAGCGTATCCCGCATGAGCCATACCTCACTGCGGCCACCGCCCAGTGGATTCAACATGAGCATTCCCGGCTTTATGATCATGTTTGTCATGCAAATGACTGTGATTTATGGAGGGGTAACTTTGGTTGTCGATCGGCTTTATGGTCAATATACTCGGCTGGCGTCAGCCCCTTTACATCCAACGGAAATCTTTATCGGCAGGACTCTGTCACGAGTCATTCAAGCTTCTCTCCAAGCATTCTTGATTTTGCTTGCTGGAAACTTATTGTTTGGTATCTCGTTTGGTGAACATCCACTCTTTCTTATACCCGTCATTGTATCATTTGCCGCTTTCGCAGGATGCTTCAGTATCTTATGCGGAATGGTCTGTACCACAGAGCAACAAGTGGTGAATGCCGCCATTTTAACCGCTATTTTATTATCTGCGCTTGGGGGGTGCTGGTGGCCAATTGAAATTATTCCGGACACCTTTAAAACAATTGCCTACTTCACACCCACGTTTTGGGGTCTGCATGGATTCCAAAACATCCTGTATTTTGGGAAATCTTATGAAGTGTTATGGATTGAGATACCAATTCTTCTTGCTTATGCTGCTTTGTTTATTTTGATAGCCCTTCCATTTGCCAAACGATATCGTTATTAATTTTCATTGTTTTAAATATATCTTCCATCCTCCCATTTATTTAATCCTTATGTCCAAAAGTAAAATATTGTAAAAAATATTCGGTTTTTATAACTTTTGCTTGAGTGAATGAAATAATAAGAATATGATGGTTTTAACACATTATATGGAGGAAGTGTATGCAAAGAAATATATTTAGAGATCAAGGATTTACTTTGATCGAGTTGTTAATAGTTGTCGCAATTATAGGAATTCTGGCTGCTATTGCCGTTCCAAACTTTCTCAATGCACAAGTTCGGGCAAAAGTGGCTCGCTGTACTTCCGATATGAAAACATTGGAAACCGCGCTTGAGATGTATCGATTGGATAATAATGATTATCCACCCTGGCACGAAGCGAGAGCGCCTGGAAGGGGAGATTATACCCATCCAAATGAAATAAGATTTTACCGTCTGACCACACCGGTCTCCTTTCTTTCATCGATTCCTAAAGATCCATTTGCCACGTATGCCAATCCTTCAGACTTTGAGACTTGGGGATGGGCTTATGATTACGTCAATAGTTATGACAACCCAAATCAAGGCTGGGGGCATGTATGGCGTATCAATAGTTGGGGACCGGATACCGTCAACAGTTGGGGAGGACAACGAGACGGTGAATGCCCGAACGGCGTTCCTAATTTCGTTTATCAAACCACCAATGGACTCAACAGCTACGGCGACATCATATGGGTAGGAGCGAAAGACCCGGAAGCGACCACATTTTGCAATATTCAAAACGGTGTATAAAATAAATATATAAGAAAGTGAAGTTAAAGGGCGATGTGAGCACATCGTCCTTTTATTTTATTTGTATAAAGAAATGAGAGCAGGTTAATTGTAATTAATCATTTACCAGCGGAGATAACATACGATGTCACTCCGGATTTTGATAAAATTGTTGTTGTTTCCAAAGGTGGCTGGGCAAAGATTTATGATCTTTTTTCTGGTAATCTACTATACACATACCGAAATGATAACACCATTGAATCGGTTGCTATTTCAAAAGATGGTGATTTCATTCTCATCGGAGATTGGTGGGATACGGCTAAATTGATTGATGTTCAAAAGGATCAAGTTGTGAAAGTATTTTCAGTTCCGGGTTTGGGAGCATCGGTGCGATTTTCACCAGATGCAAAATATGGACTTGCTATTTATATTGGGCAGTTCAGCAAAACAGAAAGCGATGAGGGAATCATTTACGTATGGGATTTGCAAAAAAGAACATTGATTCATACGTTGTTTCAATGGGATGAGACATTGAACTATGCCGAATTCTCACCTGATGGACGGTATATCATCTCCCTCGGTTCCCGTTTGAATACCATTAGCGTCTGGGATGTCGAAACAGGAGAACCCGTGGCACGGTCCAACCTTCGCAGCGAAAGTTCCTACGATATCAATTTTTCTCCAGACGGCACTGAATTTGTTACGTTAGATGATGAACGCTTTTCCCAAATTTGGGATTTTTCCGCTTTCGCTCCTTCTGGTGTGGATGATTATTCGCTATTTCGATAAGGAGTGAAGACAACTATTCAACCCCCTCCTCCCCAATCTTTGGGGAGGAATATTAACATCTCATAAATTTTACGTACTCCGGCGGGAGCGGGGGAAAGGTTTTTGATGATAGGATTGGAATTTGCCTTCCTCATCATGCAATCCCTCTGTTTTATGCTTCTTTTTCTTATCTATTCCCACGCCGAGGTAAGATAAATAGGGATACCATTTCAAAGCATCGACGGTTCGCTTATAGGCAGACTTGATAAGGCTCCAAATATCCTTCGCTGAAACCAGACAAAGGAAACACAATAATAATGTAATGCCCCAAAATAAGATCAGATCGCGATCCATTGTCCTTACCTCCTCTGGGAATAGATTAAACCTCTACTAACAGTATATCTCAAAGTTATTCAAATTAAAAATCACTTTTGCCATGTAGGGGCGCTTCGCGAAGCGCCCCTACGCCAGGCTCTTCATAAACAGATGAGAACATAAAATGTTATGGAGGAATTGAATTATTTATGAAAGCGTCTTTAAATCATTGCCGTACATGTGGCAAACCATTACCGGAAGGCCGTAAAACACCGACGTTTCCCTTTTGCAGTCAACGATGCAAAAGGGCGGATCTTGGACGTTGATTTACAGGAGATTACCGTATCAGTGAACCTTTACCTCCTGAAGAGGATGAGAGTACCCAACTGAAACCGGCTCTGACGAGGAATAACCTTCTTGCCTGTGCGGCTTCGGGGATCCTGCTTTTGTTATCGTTTCCACCATGGGAGTTTTACTTCTGCATCTGGATTTCGATGCTTCCAATGGATTGCAATCTTTTGGATCCATTCGCCGGTTTATTCCATGATTAGCAGGCAAAGCTATCCTCTTTACGTTTTGGTTTGGAAAACGTGATTTTTTTATTCATCAATTTGTAACAGTTTACCCATCTGAAGAAAAATTTTTAAAATAAATAACCTTTACTGT
>CAZXSQ010000469.1:0-5096 GCA_964643335.1 uncultured bacterium | reverse complement strand
CACCGATAAAATCGCTGTAAGAGAGTCCTTCTGTCCGTGCGGCCGCTCCAATGCGTGTAATCCATAAACGGCGAAATTCCCGTTTTCTGTTCCGGCGGTCTCTATAGGCATATTGAAGCCCTTTTAATATACCGTTTCGAGCGGCACGGATTTGATTGCGTCTACCCAATCTGGCCCCTTTGGCCTGTTTTAGTACTTTTTTACGTTTCCGCCGTGACGTTACCTGACTGATTGAACGTGGCATTTTATTACTCCTCGATAAGTCGTCTTCCTGTTGAATATAATAGTGTTAGATTTAATAGTTCATTACGAAAGTACCATTCTGCGTACACGTCTGATTTCGCAATCGGATACAAGCGTCGGCTGACGAAGACGCCGTTTCCGTTTGGTGTTTTTCTTGGTTCGAATATGACTGAGATAGGCGCGTTCACGTTTGAATTTGCCTGTTTTGGTTTTGCGGAAACGTTTTGCCGCTCCGCGATTGCTTTTCATTTTTGTTCCTTTAGCCATTATTTACCTCATAAAACAAAGAATTAATTATCGGATACTTTTTGCTCTTTACTTTCTTGTTTGTCTTTGGAATTCTCTCCGTCTTCAGACTCTTTGGATTTTTTACTCTTGGAAGCGGGAAGTGGAGTTAACGTCATATTCATAAACCGCCCTTCCTGCCTGGGAGCCTGTTCGACTTGGGCACAATCCTGTAAATCCTCAATGATTTGATCCATGACTTTTTTACCCAAGTCTTTATGTGCCATTTCACGGCCGCGAAACTGCATAATAACCCGAACTTTATCCCCGTGATCCAGAAATTTCCGGGCATTATTTAATTTAAAATCGTAGTCGTGTTTCTCAATACGCGGCCGTACCTTGATTTCCTTGACCACGATTTTGCTTTGTTTCTTTTTGGCTTCTTTCTGTTTTTTGGCTTGTTGATATTTGTAATGCCCATAATCCATGATCCGGCAAACGTGAGGTTTGGATTTTCCACTCACTTCCACCAGATCGAGACCTGCCTCATTCGCTTTGGAAAGAGCCTGGTCAATGGGGATAATACCTATATGCTGACCCGATTGATCAACTAGCCGAACTTCTTTTTCCCGGATAGCTTCATTGATTCGGGTTGTATCCTTTGAATCCCGGCGGGACGGTTTTTGTTTTCTAATCGAAAATCACTCCTCTCTCGAATTTTTCCTCACAATAGAATAAATACATCATGAACTTTGAGGAACGGCAGTGGCTTCTTTGATCAACTGTAAAGCTTCTTCAACACTCATAGCACCATGATCCAATCTACCCCGTTCCCTCAGTGAAACAGTGCCTTCTGCCGCCTCTTTCTTTCCTACTACCATCATGAATGGAATTTTTAATGATTCCGCTTCACGTATTTTATAACCAATCTTTTCGTTACGGTCGTCAATTTCTGAACGAATAAGTGCCGATCTTAGCTGTTGGTTCAATTTTTGGGCATATGGAAGTTGATCGTCCGTAATGGTAAGAACTTTAACCTGGACGGGGGCGAGCCATGCCGGAAAAGCTCCTTTATAATGTTCAATCAAATTGCCCATAAATCTTTCCATCGAACCTAAAACAGTTCGGTGAATCATGACTATCTGTTTTTTGGAGCCGCCGCTGTCTACATAATCGATATTGAAACGTTCCGGAAAGTTGAAGTCGAGCTGGAACGTAGGCCCCTGCCAGGTTCGGCCAAGGGCGTCCAGTAGTAACACATCGATTTTGGGACCGTAGAATGCGCCTCCTCCTTCTTCTACATCATAAGGTTTCCCTGTTTTTTCCAAGGCTCTTCTTAAAGTTTCAGTTGCATGTTCCCATACTTCATCCGAACCAATGGATTTTTCCGGGCGGGTGGACAAACTCAAGCGATATTCGAAGCCAAACGCTCTCATCATGAAGTCCGCCAGATCAATTACCCCCATTATTTCGTCTTCCAATTGATCGGGACGGCAGAAAATATGAGCATCGTCTTGTGTAAAACCTCGCACACGGAGCAAACCATGCAGCACACCGGAACGTTCATAACGGTACACCGTTCCAAGTTCTGCATAACGAATCGGGAGATCCCGGTAACTGCGCAAATGGGACTGGAAGATTAAAATATGTCCGGGACAGTTCATTGGTTTGACATAATAATCAATCCCATCCACATTGATGGGCGAGTACATGTCTTCCCGGAAATTTTCCAAATGCCCCGATTTTTTAAACAGATCCTCTTTCAGTATGTGAGGAATATAAACCAATTCATACCCGCGGCGATAATGTTCATCCCGCCAAAACGTTTCAATAATATTTCGGATGCGTGAGCCGTGAGGATGCCAAAAGATCAAGCCTGGACCGGCTTCCTCATGAATGCTGAAGAGGTCCAATTCCTTCCCGATTTTCCGGTGATCTCTTTCGCGGGCTTCCTCCAGTTTCCTCAAGTAGTCTTTAAGTTCTTGTTTGCTTCCTGCCGCTGTTCCATAAATTCGCTGCAGCATGGTGCGGGTTTCATCGCCGCGCCAATAAGCCCCAGCGCAATTCAGGAGTTTGAAGTTTTTTAGGTAACCTGTATGGGGTACATGTGGCCCGCGGCACATGTCCACAAAATCTCCCTGCCGGTAAAAACTCACGGTAGGTTCATCAAGTTCTTCTATGATCTCGACTTTATAATCTTGATCGTTTTTTTTGTAATACTCGATGGCCTCGTCACGATCCATCGTAAAACTTTCGACCGGTAAACGCTCTTTTGAAAGTTCATTCATGCGTTTTTCGATCGCTTCCAGGTCTTCAGGTGTGAAGGGGCGGGAAACATCAAAATCGTAGTAAAATCCCTCCTCGATCGGAGGACCGATAGCCAGTTTCGCTTCAGGAAACAGTTCGGTCACGGCTTGGGCCATTAGGTGGGAGGTGCTGTGGTAAACCACTTCTCTCCCTTCAGGCTTGGCAAAGGTTACAAATTCTAATTCGCCGCTTTCTTCAATGGGCTTTTTTAGATCGATTTCCTTGCCGTTCAATTTAGCCGCAACCGCGTCTTGAGGCAGTTCGGGATTATCTCGCAGAATGTCCAGGGGCGTTGAACCTGGCTTGACCTCAATCGTATGATCCAAACCTTCAACGTCGAGATTTAACTTCTCAGCAGAAACTGACACATTCATATTTCCAGCTAAAATTAGCAAAAAAAGAGACCCTTCGGTCTCTTACGCTTCTCCTTCAAGTTTTTTAAACCGTTTTTCGCAGGAGAGCGAAAAAGGGTGTTTTAATACGAACATAAAATGGTAGGTCCTACTGGACTTGAACCAGTGACCTCTTGCATGTCAAGCAAGCACTCTAACCAGCTGAGCTAAGGACCCACATTGCTTGAAATTATATAGTTTAAAATTAAAAAAAGTAAAGTCAATATCTAATAAAACAACTATATTATAACATTTTGATAAAAAAAATGTAATCTTCGTTGGTGGATTTTAAAAGAATTAATGTTTTCAGGTAACGCCGCCGTCTTCTAAGCCGGCAGGATGCCGGCGTTACAGGGTCAACTTCCAATCACCCAAGAAGGATAAAATAGAATAGATTGGTTTACTAATTCTGGACGTTCTATCGGCGATAAATGGCCTGCGCCAGGGATGATTTCAACCCTGGCATTTTTCATTTTAGTCTGCATATTCTCCGCTACTTCAGGTGGGGTGATTATATCTTCTTTGCCCGCGATCAGCAGAGTAGGGATATCGATTATATTTAACGTGTCAGTTGAGTCTGGCCTTTCCGCCATTGCTGCAAGGGCATTTGCAACTCCTTCAGTGGTATTGGATAAAATAATTTCCCGAACTTCAGATACCAGTTCCTCTCTGGAGCTCACCGTTTCTGAACTTAGCAATTTCGGGATCATGGTTTCCGCTAATGGCCCGATTCCTTTTTCTCGGACGTCTTCAATTGATTTCATGCGGTTGGCCTTGGTTTCTTCGGTATCCGCCTCGGCTCGGGTATCACACAGAATCATACCGGACATGGTATCCGGATAGGTTCTCCAGAATTCAAAAAGAACATAGCCACCCATTGAACAACCGGCGAAGACTGCTTTATAAATACCTTTCCCATCGAGAAACTGTTTTAATTTTTTGACGTAAGCCGCCATGCTTTGATCATCGACATGGACCGGTGTTTCTCCAAAACCGGGGAGATCGGGAGCAAGGGTCCTTAATTTATCGCTTAATCCATCCATTTGCCGGGTCCACATCCGGCGGTTGAGTGGAAAAGCATGGATTAGTACAAGAGGTAATGCAGACATGTCCCCTTTTTCGGAATAGGAAATATTCATAAGAACCTCTCTATCTTTTTCTTTGATTTGATTATATATCTATATGATATGGTAATTACCAATTTTCAAGAATGAACTGATGACCTCATGAAAGAACACACTGGATTGAATAATCTTATATGTATTGTGACCGGTGGGTCGCGGCATATCGGCCGTGAGATAGCTCTTGCTCTGGCCCAAAATGGCGCTGATGTTGTCGTCAATTATCTGAAAAATGAACAATCCGCACAGGAAGTTGTCGAGAAAATAACCCAGCTTGACAGGAAAGCTACAGCGATCCAAGCAGATGTATCCACTGTTGATGGCGCAAGATTCCTTATCGATTCCACTGAAAAGCAGTTTGGGCGAATTGATGTACTCGTCAATAATGTTGGGCCTTTCTTGATGAAAACCTTTGCAGATACATCTATTCAAGAATGGCACGAGATGATTGCCGGAAATTTGCACAGCGGTTTTTATTGTTCAAAATTCGTCCTACCAGTGATGCGGAGGCAGTCGAGTGGTCATATTGTATTCATTGGTTCCCCAAAAGCCAATTCCACTCGGGCGCGGCACAATGCCTGTGCCTATGGTATTGCTAAAACAGGCCTTGTGTTGTTGGCAAAAACCTTAGCGCGTGAGGAAGGCCTTCATGGAATCCGCGCTAATGTTGTAAATCCGGGGATCATTGATACTGGTGTCTTACCCGATTCCGGCAAGGAAAAATACAGGTGCCAGGTTGATCTCAAGCGATTAGGAACGCCCAAGGATGTAGCCAATGCTGTTGTTTTTCTGGTTTCACCCAGTGGAG
>CAZXSQ010000468.1:2898-5110 GCA_964643335.1 uncultured bacterium | reverse complement strand
CCGCCAACCGATAAGTGTGGATAACGTCCCATCGCCACAATTTCTAATACCCGATAATCAAATTCAAAAGTATTATCTTGAGGAAGATAACCAAGAATTTGTGCGACTTTCAATCGTTCCAGCGATTGAAGATTCTCTCCATTAATCTTGATCTCTCCCTTTTGAGCAGCCAATACCCCCGCCGCGATTCGCAAAAACGTACTCTTCCCCGAACCATTGGGACCAATAACTGCTGAGAATTCGCCACTTCCTGCCTGGAACTTCTCGATATTTAATCGCCATTCCGTCTCCGCATACCGAAACTCCAAATTGTGTATATGCAGGGTGGGCTCAAACGGCGCCGTTTGCAGTTTAGCCCAACTTCCTTGACTTGTATCCATGTTTATTATTCCAATGCAGGATGATATCATGATAAGATTCTTTAAAAAGTATAAACTAATAAATCTCTATTTTACCAGATGCAAATTAAAATAATCTATTCCTTAAGATTGACATCTTCATCCAATCAGGAGTAGTTTAAATGCAGAGAAGACCTGTATGGATCAAACAGGATATTTGCCGGATGGTCTTCATTAGGTTCCGGCATCCAAGACATTTGAGGAGGCAAATTCAATGGCTCAAGAATTGAAACGCAGAGATTTCATGCATATCGCCAGCTCCGGAAGCGCATTGGCCCTTGGTTCGGCATCCTTCCTGCCCAATACGGTACTGGCCAAACCACCCCAGTTAATCAGCCCTGGCTGCCGCAAAAGCAAAGTCAAAATAGCTAAAATTTATATAGGGAAACCATCCCCGCATTGGCCGAAACCCAGTTTGGATTTGAATGCGGAAGTCCGCCGGTTCGAAGAACAATTCCAACGGCTTCAGCCAGAATTCTCCGATGTGGACTTTGTCGCCGATCAACTTGTCACTTCTCCCGAAGAGATTAAATCGTTAAGCGAAAAAATCAAAAATGCGGATGGGATACTGGTTCTTAAACTATCCATTTGGTCACACCCGATTTTACAGGAAATCCTTGCCTTGAAAAAACCGACTTCCCTTTTCGCCCTGCCTTATTCCGGCCACGAATGGACGCGGTACGGTAAACTCATGGAACAGGAAAAAGGGGAATTGCTCGATTGCCTTCTAACCAGCGACTTTGATCAGTTGGCTGTGGCTATAAGGCCGATACGGGCGATACACCACTTACGCGAAGCCAAAATACTGAATGTAACGGCTCGTGATTTGCCCCAGGATTATGTTGCATCCATTAAAGAAAAGTTCGGGACTGACATCATCAAAATCAAACGGGATAGGACAATTGATGCCTATGATTCCATCCCAGATAACGAGGCAAGAGAACTCTCCAAACAATGGATTTCACAGGCGGAAAAAGTTGTTGAACCTTCCAAAGAAGAGATATTCAAATCCTGCAAACTGGCGCTGGCTCTTGAAAAATTGTTAAATGAAGAAGAAGCCACCGTGATAACCGTAGATTGCTATGGATCCATGTTTCACAAATTACCCGCCTATCCGTGCATTGGCTTCACCCGTTTAAATGACATGGGATTAGGTGGAATATGTGAATCCGATCTGAAAAGCGCCATGACGCATATCATCATGCAGGGATTGTCTGGGAAACCCGGATTCATCAGCGATCCAACCATGGACGTCTCCCGCGACAGCGCCATCCTTGCCCACTGCCTGGGAACAACCCGCATGGACGGCCCGGATGGACCTCGAGAGCCTTACAAACTCCGATCCATCATGGAACGTGAGGAAGGCGCAGTTCCACAAGTAAGAATGCGGGTAGGCCAGAAAGTAACACAGGCGATCCTGGTTGGTAATGACCTGATTCGATACTTCACTGGCAAAATCATCGATGCCCCCGATGTGGATCGAGGCTGCCGCACCAAAATCACCGTCCAGGTTGACGGAGATGCTGAACGTTTATGGAAAAATTGGGATTATGGACTTCACCGTCAAACTTGTTATGGTGACATCACCAAAGATTTGGAACGTTTCTGCCGTTTCAAAAATATCAAATTGGTGAATGAAGCCGATCTCCAAGTTTGAAATTCAAAAGAATTGTCATTTATCCCATTGGACTATAATATCGACATGAGGGAGATTTGATGGAGAGGATATTCCAACGTTGGGCAATCCGCCACAGGGGTTGAATTCCGTAGGGGCGGTTCGGGAACCGCCCAATCGGACGGCGATTCCCACGGGG
>CAZXSQ010000468.1:0-2888 GCA_964643335.1 uncultured bacterium | reverse complement strand
GAACCGCCCCTACAATTGATTCTCCCTCTTTGTCTCATTTTAATACTCACAAATATTGGAGGTTTTTATGGCTGTTAAACCCATTGATGCTGTGGTGCTTGGAGCAGGTATGAGGGGATTTTGTACGTTTGGCGGCTATGCCAAAGCCTACCCTCACAATATGCGCATTGTTGCTGTGGCCGAGCCAGACCCCATCCGGCGTGAACGGTTTGGCCAGGAATTCAATCTTTCCAGGGAAAATCTATTTAGTTCATGGGAGGATTTGCTGGAGAAACCACAAATGGCCCCCATTCTTATCAATGCCACCATGGACCTCAGCCACTTCGATTCTACCATGCTGGCCTTGGATAAGGGCTATCATGTTCTTTTGGAAAAACCCATGGCGACCGATCCGGTTTCCTGTGTGAAACTCGCTCAAAGAGTTAAGGAAACAGGCAAAATTTTGCAACTGTGTCACTCTCTGCGTTATAATCCTTTTTACACAAACCTCAAAAAAATACTCGATTCCGGTGCAATCGGAGAAACAATAACCATCGAACACAATGAACATATCGCCTACTGGCATTACGCTCATAGCTTCGTTCGTGGAAATTGGAGCAATGAATCCCGAAGCAGCCCTGGCTTGCTTTCCAAATCCTGCCATGACATTGATGTGCTTTTCTGGTTGACGGACAAAATGCCAAAAAAGACTTCATCATTTGGCTCGCTGCGCCATTTTCACTCCGACCGGATTGACGATTCCATTCCACAGCGCTGCACCGATGGATGCCCAATTGAACCGGAATGCCCCTATTCATCCATCAAAATGTATCTCACCGATAACATCAATTGGCCGGTGAGCACAATTTCGACCGACCTTTCCTATGAAGGCCGAATGGCCGCCCTGCAGGAAGGTCCTTACGGACGTTGTGTTTACCGCTGTGATAACGATGTAGTCGACCATCAATACACGCTCTATGAATTTGATACAGGATTAACAATCGGATTCCAAATGCACGGGCACTCACACAATAACATCCGCACTATGCGCTTTTCTGGAACTGAAGCAACTATTCGTGGTTATCTGGAAAAACGCGAACTGGAGATCAATTATTACAACGACGGCAGATGTGAAACTATATTCACCGGCGGTTTGGATGATATGCATGGCGGTGGAGATACGGTCATGATTCACGATTTCATTGACCTGGTCCGCAAGGAAAAGCCGGATGAAGTCGTGGCCTCCTCGCAGGACTCCTGCTACAGCCACTTACTCGTCTTTGCTACGGAAACAGCCCGCAAAGAAAACCGTGTCGTCAATTTGGGCGAATATATTGAACAGATACATCAACAAGTATAATTTTTTTCAATTCTTGAACTATGGATTTAACTCACTCAATGTCATTGCGGCAGCGCTTCTTCAATTTATTAGAAGGAAACCACAGCGGGAGAATATTGTTCTTCCCCGATATCACTGATTGGTACAAAGCCAGACGTACTCCGCCGGACAGCCCCCAGCCATATGAGACCGGTCAAATTATTTATGACGATGATCCATTCCACAATCAAAATCGTGATATGCCGGAAGAATTTGCAGATTGGACTCTCCTCGATTTTTACCGGAATTTTGGCTGGGGATGTCCTATCCATTTATATGAATGGTGCGATCTGGAGCCTGAAGGGTATACCTGCCTTGTTGAATTGAAGGACAAGCATGAAATCACGGCCTTGAAAACACCTATCGGTGAGATTCAACAAGTCCGCACCCGCGCCGCAGACGGGAGTTATTGCATTACTGAACATTTTGCGAAAAACACACAGGATCTCGATATTCTTTCATGGGCTAGGAAACACACTTCCGTTCAAGTGCGGCATGAACGCATCACCAAAGCCTTGGATACGTTGAATGGATTTGGAGTTATCGATATTCCAATCGGCCGGTCCCCTTTCGGTGAATTCATCCACGACGCCATGGGACTGATCAATGGAGTTTACGCCCTGCACGAGGAGCCTCATCGGATTGAACGTTTTCTGGAAGAAATGAAAGAGCCTTTTTTTAATAAGATCAGGGCGGCAGCGACAACCGATGCACGAATTGTCATCATCAGTGATCACGCCGATGAACATCTCATCAGCCCACCCCACTATAAGAAATATTGCATTCCGGTCTACCGGCAAGCTTGTGCGATTTTGCATAATGCCGGCAAAACCGTATCAACCCATGTCGATGGTAACCTTAAAGGCCATTTTCCTCTTCTTCCCGAAACTCTTTTAGACCTTTTGGACGGCTGCACACCCGCTCCCATGAGCAATTACACTCCCAGCGAATTGAGCATGGCGCTGAATGATCAATTATATGCCTATTGCGGTATCCCCTCCTCTCTCTTCGCCATAGGGCTGCCGGATGAAGAGATTCTAAGTTGGGCAGCCGGTATTGAAAACGAAAGCTATGGAAGAATAATCCTGAATGTAGGCGATGTACTTTCACCCGAAGGAAACATCCACCAAGTAATTAAAATAGGCGAGTGGGTCAAACAATAATCTAACATTATCCGAAAATTAAAACTTCAATCCATTGGCTTGACAACCTCATTGCCCGCCTATAGCTTCATATACAATTTGGAAGTCTTCATTATAATTTAAATAAACACTAGAGCGTTAGTTTATTGTTTTCATTCTTGTTTCGCAGAAAAAAATCTGATGAAAAGATCATGATTTAATTATGTTTATTAAATTGAACGGTAAAGACAGAGAAGTTGAGGATACTTGCAATATTCAAATGTTATTGCAAGAACTCACACTTTCACCGAATCGTGTTGTGGTTGAAGTCAACAATGAAATTGTCAATCGGGATGAGTATGAATCCTATACCCTTTCCGAAGGTGATGAAATCGAAATACTTCAGTATG
>CAZXSQ010000467.1:0-5119 GCA_964643335.1 uncultured bacterium | reverse complement strand
ATTCATGAAGGGGTAGAGCGTTCCGAACGAGATCAGGCGTTGGGGATGGGTGCGGGTTTCCTCGGTAACATCTCTTGCCCAAAGGTTGATTTGATTAACCTGGGAAGGCTTAGTGGCAATAGGTTGGATTACCGAAATGTCGATTTGTGCCTGGGCCATCGACTTCTGCAGCCCTCGCTGTGTACCATCAGTGAAAGTAGGTACACAAGCCTTTTCGGCGAGTAGTGGCAGGGCTTTGAAAGCTACGACGTCGGGAAAACAGTGGACATGCATATCAATGATCCTGAATTCGCTGAAGCCTTGGCTGACCGCTTTTTACAACTAATGCGTGAGTATTCTGGATGATGTTGAAATAAATTAACAAAAAGAAAACATAATTATAAAATAATATCCTGGCATAATCCAAAAATTGTGGTGCGGACATCCTGTCTGCACAATATGCTTTAAAGGAGGACCCCATGCCATTCATTTCACGAAAAGACTCAATCAAACGGCTGCGGTCGCAAGTGGAAAAAGGCTGCCCCATTATTGGCGCAGGAGCGGGGACCGGCATCTCGGCTAAATTTGTTGAACGCGGCGGCGTGGATTTGATTATCATTTACAACTCTGGACGCTATCGTATGGCCGGACGCGGGAGCCTGGCTGGTTTGCTTCCTTATGGAGACGCTAATGCGATTGTGGTGGATATGGCCAGAGAAGTCCTGCCCGTTGTTCAAAATACACCGGTCTTGGCCGGAGTCTGTGGAACGGATCCTTTCCGTTTAATGCCGGTGTTCCTGAAGCAACTCAAAGAAATGGGATTCGATGGCGTACAAAATTTTCCTACTGTTGGTTTATTTGATGGAACATTTCGGCAAAATCTTGAAGAAACAGGCATGGGATTTGACCTGGAAGTTGCCATGATCCAGCTGGCTCATGAAATGGATATGCTGACTTGTCCTTATGTTTTCACCGAAGAGGAATCCAAAAAAATGGCTGAAGCCGGGGCGGATGTTTTAGTCACGCACATGGGCTTGACTACAAAAGGTTCTATCGGGGCTGAAACCGCCTTGACCTTGGAAGTGTCAGCCAGACGGGTTCAAGCCATGCACGATGCGGCTAAGAACGTCAATCCTGATCTTTTTGTACTTTGTCATGGCGGCCCTATCGCTGAACCTAAAGATGCGCAATTCATCTTTGAACATACAGAAGGCATTACCGGATTTTTCGGGGCCACCAGCATGGAACGGCTGCCCACTGAGGTGGCTATCGAAACACAATCGCGAAATTTCAAAGCACTCTTAATATAACAAGAAATAGGGAGAAAGAAACATGGTGAAAATTGGTGATGGATATGTTATATATGGCGACGAGGTAGAAACCTTATCGTTTGATTGGGGTAACATCAAGATATTGAGCAGTCCGGATATTACCGGTTCACAACGCTTCAGCTTCGGAATGGTTGTCACCGATCCGGGGAAAGGGCACGATCTGCATCATCATCCCGATGCGGATGAGATCATCTTTGTGGTTTCCGGTGAGGCGGAACACACCTTTGAAGGCCATGATCCAATTCGTGTCAAACCGGGAGCGTCAATCTACATTCCCCAAGGCGTCAATCATTCAACGATGAATGTCAGTTGGGAACCTTTACGATTGATTATTGTTTACGCCCCTGCCGGTTCGGAAAAAGCATTACGGGATTTGGCGGATTGCACAGTCCTGCCTCCAGGAACGGTCTCAACTTGAATATAAATTTATTGAATTTTCAAACGTGGGGATGCGCAGGTTCTGAGTGGTTGGAACGATTTGTGACCTTGATGTCAATATCAACTTGTTGATTGAATTTATTGAGTATGCTAATCAAGCGGTCGATAGTAAAGCGTTTAAGGTCCGGTTTACGAATGCGGACAAAATCACTTTGGTCAACTCCTGTTAGTTGAGAGGCTTGCCTGGTTGAGAGTTTACGATCATCCAAAATACCGATGATCTCAGCAGCGAGGAGAGCCTTTGTTTGAAGAATATCAGCATCAGGATCATCAAAGTCCCGAAAAAGGTTACCACTGCCTCGTATAATTTCTATATCTTCATTCATTATAACATCTCCTTTAACCTTTTAATGCGATAACGAATCAAATCTATATCAGGTTTTGGTGTTTTAATACCAATTCTCGATTTTTTCTTGAAAGCATGGACAACCCATATATCATAATCAATTTGTACCGCATAAATAACACGATAAGCATCTGTTTGATAACGTATGGCTATTTCAAAGACACCAGAATCAAGATTCCTCATGGGTTTGGCTATATCCGGTGTTTTTCCTTCGGCTACAACTGTAAGAGCTGATTTAATCTCTAGTTGAACGGTTTGAGGGAATAATTCAAAATCCTTTCGAGCCGCATTGATCCAAGAAACGTTTCTTCGAGTATTTCTACTCATCATAGTATGATGGCATATTTGCCATCAAAAATCAAGATTATTATTTATTGATATAATTCTTGAATGTGCTCATCAATAAATCTACAGTTGATCACTTTTTCCATTAAATCTACCGGCAGATAATAATAATGGTTCGATGCCTCGTATCCAATTCGTGAATCTTGCCGTGTAAGTGCAAATAAATCCTCAGCGATTTCGACTTCATCCTGCAGGATTCTCTCTATGTCCTGTATCAGTTTCATTTCTTCAGCGGAGGATAATGTGGTTTCCTGGTCCAGCAGTTTATCCCGGTTTAAGATGAATCGGGTTTGATTTGCAACGGTTGCGAAATGTAATTGTGCGGCCCGTGCGAATCGCAACTGACTTTCAGCTTTTGTACGTTTTTCTGCCGGTGTTTTTTGAACCGCTTTTTCCAATTGACGCAATCCTGCTTTCCAGGAAGTGGCGACTTTATAGAATTGATCCGCAAAGATTTCCGGTGGATAGGGGCCACGCCAACCTCTTAAATTATCATAAGGAAATCCGATCATGGTGGAATGGTATCCGGTGGGTTTTGGATACAAAAGATTCGAAGGCCCAAACTGAGATGGGCATCGATATAAAACGCCAGGATGTACTGGAAACTCCTGAAAACCTTTGCTAAAAGTAGTCCAAGCGTCACGAGCAAAGTGTGCACCATCCTCACCAAAATAGTTTTGGGCAGTCTTGTCTAAAGCCGATGATTTATCCGGTGGGGGAATTTGATCAAATTGCTTGACCACTTCAAGGTTGGGGGAAGGAAATCCGCCCAGTGTCCAACTCATCATCATTCCATCCACATCACATTCAATCAAATTCTCACAATGCTCGGCGATCAGGTCTAACACAGGAAGATACGGAACCGCTGATAACTCCCAGGTGTTATTGATTTGCATTTTGGCTGCTGTTTTCAGACCTTCTTCTTTGGCGATTGCCCAATGTTTCGTCGCCCTCGGGCCGGGACCAACAGCTGAAATAGAATATTCTCCGATTTTCGTTTCAATACCACCGCGTGTGATGGTTTTGGACCATTCACTGACCGACATTAACCAAACGGATTTCGGGAGATTGTGAATGATGTTTTCTGCCCAGTCATCACTCCATCCCCAATCCCAAGCAATGACTTTGGCGTCCGGATTGCCACGATGGACGCCTTTTTCAACCGTGGCGTTTACTTCAGCAATGATCTCTGAAGCTGTGCGATTCTTGCAGCGTGGACAGTCCTTATGACGCCGGTGAGAAGCGCAGTTGGTTAAATTTTCTGATGCAGTTATCGTAAAAGCACCCGCTAATCCTGGGACGTTTTCAAATACATGCGCGACGGTGTTTTCAAGCCACTGCCGTACTTTGGGATTGCTAGTGCAAAGTGCAAAATGATCTCCTTCTCTCACCCCTTTCATATCCTCCCGTCCTTCAAAGAAGGATTCAGGCATCGCGCGTGGTTCGTTGACATAAAGATAGATGCCGATTCCGTACTTTTTTGCCCGCTCCACGAGGTTTCTGAGGTTTTTTAAGCGAATCCCGTGATTTTGACCGAATTCAGGGAATATCTTACTCGGTGCAAGTTGACGCCAAACAACATGCATCCAGACGCCATCTACTCCTAACTCAGATAACCGCTGCAACAGCCCATCAGGATATGGATCGAGTTCCGGATTCATCAGCGGATCACCATAGATTGCAAAATATGAATAGATGTATCGTGGCGAAAACCTGGATGTTTCTTGTGACGGCTTTTCATACTCTGTTGGTTGGCTTAGTTCTTTGATGAAATGAAAACGCGGTTCGGCAGGTTTATCCAGTTCATCTCCTAATGATTCCCGAACAATTTGTTTTATTTCAGCACACCGCTTTTTCATATCTTCAGTGGGAGGGGTGTATCGCAATGGTTCGCATTTGGGTTTAAGCCGGCCTAATTTGATAAAGAGGAAATCGTCTTCGCGTAAAGAATAAGCCAAGTCCTCCGCTGTCATATCGAGGAGCGTGAGTAATTGGTTGTAAGGCAATAAATGCCAATTCCGGCGAATCAGGGTGATATAAATGCGGTTTTTATCCTTTTCAGGTATTGGATGCTGCGGCGTTAATCCCATGGATTCTGCGATCTCACGAACATTTTCAGAAGACGTATCCAGAACTTTGGCCAGGCGTTCGACATGGACGATCGGCCAGTTTCTCCAGACAAATGTATGCATACGGCTAGGGAAGTGATCAACCTCAATTGCCGGTGGAGCACTTCCTTCGGGTAGTGTTTCATCGGAAAAAATAAAAGGTGCACTGCATGATATAAGTAAACCGAAAATGAATAAGTGAATTAATGTGGATCTCATATTTCTCCTCATTGTTTTAGTCTTGATAATTTATAATGGATGTTGAGTGATTATATAGTCTTGTACAGGTTGACCATGAATAAGATGTTCTTGAATGATGCACTCCAGCACTTCTGGTGTACATGAATGATACCACACCCCTTCCGGATACACCACAGCAATTGGCCCTTGGGTGCATATTCTTAAACAATTGGCCTTGGTACGAAATACTCCGCCTTGGCCAGTTAAATTCAGTTCATCCAACCGTTTTTTTAAATACTCCCAGGACTGCAGACTTGACTCGCGGCTGGAGCATTTGGGTTTTGTTTGATCGCAGCAAAGAAATATATGGCGTTCGATATGCTCAATACCAA
>CAZXSQ010000466.1:0-5138 GCA_964643335.1 uncultured bacterium | reverse complement strand
GAAGCCTTCACCTAAAGGTGAGGGTTTTAACCCTCCCAGATGGTGACAATAAAAACCACCTAAAGCCGGAATATTGGTCACATACAATTTGTCATAGTTTCCATTGGGGATATTGCCGTTTACCACATCATTAAAAGAAACATTCAGATTGGCAGCATATCCACTGGGCAGGCAACTCAATCCAATACATAAAACCAGGGTCAAACATACTTGTCTTGTAGAAATACGGCTGTAAAACAGAGTGAATTGATGATTAGGCATTTAGTTTTCCTCTATTTATATATAGTTTCCTATCAATACGCAATGTAATATTTTATTACATTATTTAATAATATATAATATAAATGTTAAAGTATAATATAGAAAATTTCTAAATAAATCAATATAGACAAGCACATGAAAAAAAATCGTAGAAAAATAGATTTTTTTTGCCTTGCCTGCCAGAATGTCTATCAGAAAGGAATTAGTGGAAAGATCTCATCCCGTCACAGCATCGAAAAATCCGAAAGGGCGGTTCGCGAACCGCCCCTACTTAAACCTTATCTTAGGTTTTAATTTCAAAAACTTTAATTGGTTTTTACTTATCGATGGCTTTATTTTCAAATAACCAAACTTTGGGGTTGTACCAGCCGATTGAAATAATATCAAGGTCACCATCGAAGTCGATATCGATGGCTTGCGTACCATCGTGATGATCGATTTCATTTTTAGAGCCGGAATCAATAATATGTTCTTTCCAGGACGTACCATTTTGATTTTCGAACAAGATTCCCCTATTCTTTTCTGGGCCGCGGTGTTCTCCAAAAACAACATCAGGATCACCGTCATTGTCAAAATCGGCTGTGTCCATGCTGAATCCCTGTCCGGCAATGTTGTTGATCTTATGTCTCGTCCATGATTGAGTTGGATCGAGGGGGGATTCAAACCAGTAAATATCCGTTGACAATTCAAGACCCATCATCACGTCCAGCCTGCCGTTTTGGTTGATATCCGCCAGATCAATCCTGTCTGATTCACCTTCAGGAATAGAGCCTAATTTGTAAGGAGTCCATTGTCCATCATCATTTCTAAGCCAATGGGTTCCGAGTAAAACATCCATATCCCCGTCCCGGTCAATATCACCTAAGTCGAGGTCTTCTTTTTCAGTTGTTTGGCTGATGGTTTTAAACTCCCATTGGTTTTTGGAGGGTTCATCCGGCACCACCAAAGCTTGTACACCGCCACCACCGTTATGCCAGGAAAGCAGCACCATCACTTTATTGGCGAAATTGCTCGCTATCCGGCCTTGGAGAAAGTCTCCGTCACCGCCAGTATCAATATTCGACAACACATCAAAATTCCCATTACCATCGTTTCTTGCCCAAACAAACTGGTGGTTTGCCTCACTGCCTACTCCTTTGGTTCCAACAGCATCTAAATCACCATCACGGTCAAAATCATAAAGGGTTGCCAAGTTTCTAAACGGTTCACCGATAACTTTCTGTTGCCAATTTCCTCCCGCTTCTCCGGGATTTTTCCACCACCAGCCACCACAAACCAAATCCCGATACCCGTCATTATCCAAATCACCCGCTTCAATAAACATGGCGCGTTTGGGCAGATCGGCAATATGATGACGCTCCCATTTATTTAAAGACAATTTTTTAGAATTATTCAAAAGCACATCAATCCGTGGGGATTTGTGATGATAAGGCTTAACCAGAATATCCAAATCGCCGTCACCGTCTAAATCACTCAGTAAACCTTCATGAATCCCCTGCCCTCGATAGACGATTGTTTCATGGAAATTCCCTTCCCCATCACCATACCATATAAACAATCTGGCATTATCTGCATTGCCGGGCTGTCCCATTTCCCCGATAAAGATATCCATATGCCCATCGTTGTTCACATCACGAATTTCGCAGGTGTGTCCGTGAATAATGTAGCGCAGCACCTGGCTTACCCATTTTCCATCTTTCCATTGGTACCATTTTATGTATCCGTTCATGTCGCCTGGAGAGAAAACGATTTCGGGCCGCCCCCCCTCTATAAGCTGGCCGGCTGCGCATTGAGTAAAGCGCATCTCATTGTCAATAACATGTGCTTCAAAATCATCACCGCCTTTATGTTTGAACCAACGGCCGCCACCAACGATATCAACCTTGCCATCCAAATCGACATCCACCGGTTGAGAAGGAAATCCTTCCAATTCACGTCCCGAGTCCCATGAGTAAATAACAGTAGGCTCCCATGGCTCTGTTGATTTTGGATCGGCTGGTATTTCATAAAAAAGAAGTTGTTTGGCTCGTTGATTCCAAGAAACAAGTTCCACGTCGCCATCTCCGTCATAATCGGCAACGCTTTGATCATGATGTTTGCTTTTACCTGAATTTTTGATATGACGCCGTATCCATGGTTTGTTGAAATCAGGGTAAGGATTTTCCCACCACCATATTTGATTGCCACTGGCATCCTGGCCTAAGATAATATCGACATCACCGTCTTTATCGACATCGCAGGTTTCTCCACCCGCTTCCGGATTTAATAATGTGTTATCGATAATGTATCGATTCCAACCGTCCCCGCTCCATTTGTACCAAACCACGGATGGCGTTTTGGTTCGTTCACCTATAATAAAGTCGTCAATACCGTCTTTATCGATATCGCAAACCACGCAGCATGTTTGCTGGTTTCCCTGATTCGGAACCGGTAAATCACCGGTAACACTGCTTTTCCTTATCCATGAATTATTGGCACTGATCAACACCGGACACATGAGAATAAGCAAACAGGTTATAGTGAAAATTCGTATATTCATGATTTTATTGAAGACTGATTTCATGTTGTTATCTCTCCCTGTTTAAAGATTTTTGAGTGGAAGCCATTCAATTCGTTACCACTGGATTTATCCATACTAAAAGACTTTGAGCATACAATCAATGTCCCCTTATAGCACTAAGTTAAATTAACATAATCCGGTCGAACGTATTCCATGAATCCAATTTATGCGGCACAATACCTGAAGAATCATCTCCAGGAGAAATAGTTTATGAAAATGTTAAAAATCTCACGCCGTACGTTTCTAAAAACATCATCAAGTATAGCAGCAGGAATTTCTTTACCTACCATCTGGACAAATTCTTATGCGGAGAGCCGAAATGAACAGTTGATTGCGGGTGCGATTGGCGTTGGCAGCCGAGGTAGTGGAATCGCCAAGAATGCCAAAAACTTCTCAAATATCATTGCCTGTGCGGATGTAGACCGTAAGCACGCCGAAAAGTTTTCCGGCAAGATTGGAGGACAATGCAAAATCCATGAAGACTACAGAAAAATACTCGACAACAAAGAGATCGATTTTGTCACCATTGGCACACCGGATCACTGGCACACGAAAATCGCTATCGAGGCCATGCAGGCAGACAAGGATGTTTATTGCGAAAAACCTCTGACATTGACGGTGGATGAAGGAAAACTGATCTGCAAGGCCGCAAAAGAAACCGGCCGAGTATTTCAAGTCGGAACTCAACAGCGAAGTGGATACAACAGCCGTTTTCTCAAAGCAGTGGCACTGGCTCGAAACGGACGCCTGGGTTCGCCGCTCACACTAACCTGTATGATCGGTGGCGGACCATCAGGCGGTCCCTTTGAAACCATGGAACCTCCTCCTCATTTGAATTGGAACTTCTGGCTGGGGCAGGCACCGAAAGTCGAATATTGTCCGGAACGCTGCCATAGAAAATTTCGCTGGTGGCTGGAATATTCCGGCGGCAAGATGACCGACTGGGGCGCGCATCATGTCGATATCGCGCAATGGGCAATCGGATATGAGCATTCCGGCCCTATCGAAATTGAAGGATGGGGTGAATTTCCTGATATACCAAACGGTTACAATACCGCAACCCGTTTTGAAATCACGCTTTCTTATGAGAACGGCTCCAAAATCATCGTAAAAAACAACGGCAATGGCATACACCTGAAAGGGGATAAAGGAGAGTTTTTCGTCAACCGCAAAGAATGGAAAGGAAAAACCGTTGATAAATTAACCGATGCGGACAAGGAATGGCTCGAAGAAGAAGTGATCAAGTTATATAAGGGCAAACAACCTGGCAATCACATGAAAAACTTCATCGAATGCCTCAGAGACCGCTCCGAACCGGTAAGCGATGTCTTTACACACCATCGTTCAATCACATCCTGTCACCTATGTAATATAGCCATTTTATTAAAGCGAAAATTACTATGGGACCCGCAAAAACAGGATTTCATAGGTGACAGAGAAGCCAGTTCTATGCTGAAGCGGGAACAACGAGAGCCTTATATTATAAAAATTTAGAAATATTGAAATATAAGTGTCGAGAGTCATGTGAGTTTAAGGATATACTTGACTTAATTTCTAACAATGGCGTAGATTAGTTCAATACCTATTTGCAGGAGAAAAATGATGTCATGCCGAATTGATCGTCGAAGTTTTATGAAGGGTTCCATGTTTGCCGGAGCTGCTATGGGAATTCGCAGTTTAGAAGAAAAAAATCTATTGGCTATGCTGCAAAATCCAAGCGACACGAAGCGGTTGCTGGCCAGCGCGTCTGATTCGAAAATGCCAATGGGCAAGATTGGCGATCTGGAAATAAGCCGGATTATCTCCGGAGGAAATATCATCAGCGGTTGGTGTCATCAACGTGACCTGCTTTATGTATCGACCTTGGCCGGACAATATCTTACGGAGAAGAAACAATTCGACACGCTTGAGTTAATGGAAGAATACGGGATCAATACCTGCTCGCCCGATCCTTCACAGATGGAATTTCTGAACAAGTACAAAGCCGAACGGGGTGGAAAGATGCAGACTATCGTCGGAATTCGGCAGGAATGGCAATACTTCGATAAGCCATTTTGGGAAGGCTTTAAAGAATTTATCGACAGAAGCTTTGATGATGGAGCCACGACCATGTATACCCAAGGCGGTTATACGGAACATGTCATGAAAACCGGTAAACCGGAGAATATAGAGATTATTGCTAAAGGCATTGAATACATTAAGAAACAAGGACTTCAAGCCGGACTGGGGAGTCATGATATCAGGGTAATCGAAATCGCCGATGAGTACGGTATTGAACCGGATTACTATTTCAAGACCTTTCATCATGACAATTACT
>CAZXSQ010000465.1:2488-5146 GCA_964643335.1 uncultured bacterium | reverse complement strand
CTAACTTATTTTTGCTGAATTCTATCTGCTATTGTAATGTGTGAACGGATACAAATTTTGGACTTATTTCTTCATCGCTTTGATTAACGCTTCCATATGGCTCAAGTAACGCTCAAGCGCTTCTTTGCCTTCTTTGGTCAGCTTATATTCTGTTTTGGGAACCCGGCCGTCAAACGATTTGGAACAAACGATATAATTCGCCTCTTCCAACTTGCGGGCATGAACACTAAGGTTGCCGTCCGTAGTGTTGAGCAGTTTTTTCAGATCGTTGAAGCTCAACGACTTGTTGACCGCCAGCGCGCTGACGATACCCAGCCGCATCCGTTCATGAATCAGACGGTCCAATTTCGTTGGATTGGTTTTAGTACCCAAATCATGTACCACATGCAACGCCTGTGATTCGGCAGATTGATTCTTGCCTTTTTCTTTCCGTAATGTACTTTGCTTAGCCACCATGCCTCCATGCAATAATAAATCCAAAGAGTATATTCAGCCCGCCAAAACCCGCAGCCAGCGATAAATCCCCCCATCCGGAAGGAGCGAACAACGCCGCCGTGCCGATCACAATAAAGCAAAATCCCATGATGGGTATAACACGCACCGAAAACGCACCGCCAGTCATGATCCCCGCCCCGTAGAGCAAAAGCCACAATCCCGGCAGCAGATCGAATAATCCTTGTTGATAAAACACAATCGTGAGAGGAACCCCAACCAATATGGGAACAAACAGATTCAATATGAATTTAGAACCCGCCGATGAAAATAAGGACACATTCGCTGCCCGCGACTTCAAGTTCATAAACACACTTCCGATGAGCACGGCCAGGAAAGCTTCTGAAATCCAAATCAACAACCAGATATCGGGAGAATTCACTGAAGAAGTTAAAATGGCCGCCAGAATAGCGCTGATCCCCATCAGAACCGTCCCCCACCCCGGCACGGCAGTAAAAGCGGATGCCCGCTCCATGGTATCCCTGATAAACCGCAAATCGTTCATCGCATGAACATGCAACGATGCCGTCTCAGGAGTATGTGGAGGAAAAGTGCGTTCAGAAACCATTTTATCTCACACTACCCAAAGGACTTTACATCACAAAGCATATATCCTCTCCCAAGTTATTCAAGCCCAAATGCAATAATTTCACCATAAGCAATAATTAAACGAATAAGGTAACGCAGGCGTCCTCGCCTGCATTTTTCTGTAGGGGGGAGGCCTAGTGCCTGCCCCCCACCCTTCGCGGCTCAGCGTCTTTGCGTTAAATAATTTAACCCATCACATTGTACTCAAACGAATTATTGATGGATCAGAAAACTTGATCCATCCTACATTTCTTAGTATTCTGAAAAAGGAAATGTTTTGATTCACAATTTTTATTAAATCTGGGGAAGAGCATCATGGACCGACACACCATTTCATGTTTTGTAGTTGTGATTCTAACCACCATATCAGTAGTAATCCCCGTCTTGTTTCCAAGCAGCGCCTGTTCACAAAATCCGGAGTGGATGATATTTAACACCGATAACTCCGGAGTGGTGGATAATCAAATAGCCAGTATCGGGATCGACCCCGGAGGAAAAGTATGGCTTGGGCATAGTCCTCCCATATGGGTTGGACATAGCGCGGGAGTAGGCCCTGGAAGTGGCCTTTCGATATTTGATGGTAAGAATTGGACTGTATGGAACACTGAAAACTCTGGATTGCCACACAATAATGTTATGGCTTTCGCATTTGGTAATAATGAAGATGTGTGGATTGGGACAGGAGCTACCCATAGACCAGGTGGCGGCTTGGCAAAATTCGATGGTGTTAATTGGACCACATACACAACGACGAATTCTGGTCTGCCTGATAATAATGTTACATTTCTTAAATTTGATTCGAATGGAAATCTATGGATTGCATCTAAAGGGGGGCTTACTAAGTTTGATGGCCAGAACTGGACTACATTTAACGTAGGCAATTCTGGACTTCTGACCAATTTATTGGGTGCCTTCGAATTCGATAACAAGGGAAATCTGTGGATCGGGACGTGGGGCGGTGGTCTGGCAAAACTCGATCCCGAAGAAGTCTGGACAACGTATACTCCTCGAAGCTCTGAAATACCGCGCCTCAGGCTTATTCCCGTAGACATTGATTCACAAGGCAATGTATGGATTGGTACTTTCGATGGCGCCTTTGGCAACGATGGAGGTATAGTCAAGTTCGATGGACAGAATTGGACTATCTTTGACAAAGAAACTGCTGGTTTGCCTAACAATGGTGTATGGACTCTTACAGTCGATGCGCAAGATAATGTTTGGGCCGGTCTTGTCAGTGACTCTCCACCCATAGCCAGTGGCTTGGTGAAATATGATGGGGAAGTATGGACTTCCTATAATGTAGATAATTCCCCTCTCCCGAGCAACATGGTTTTCAATCTGCTCAATGATTCGTATGGTAACCTGTGGATTTGCACCGTCGACGCTGGATTAGCCGTCTATCGTGAAGGCGGAGTAATCCTTCCGTTCTCAGATACGGCTTCTTCAAAGGCAGAGCCGTGGTTTTTATATAAATAAATATAGATTGTTTTGGCTAGATGTAACTGTTTTTTTCATACTCAACCAACCCCGGCACCAAAAGCCATGTAAAAAATTAATGGGTAGCGCAGGCGTTCCCGC
>CAZXSQ010000465.1:0-2478 GCA_964643335.1 uncultured bacterium | reverse complement strand
GTTCGATGGGGTGGTTCCCGAACCGCCCCTACAGACTGTTGCCGGGTGGGCTAACGGCCTGGAGAGGGTACCAAGCCGTGTAAGGTAGTTTAAGCAAATAAAAACCCAACAACCATCCTGGATCGATAATCCCAACCTTAACCATTCAACCCACCAATACTCCCCCATCCCAAGCGTAACCCACCGATTCTACAAATCCCCTTATAATTCCGGGAGAGGACAGGCTGTAACGCAATTGAAGGGTTTTTAGCCCCGAAATTGTGTAGTCGAAGTTGCAGACCTGTTGAATCTGCAGGGAATGCTGAATCCATACCTCCGGTACGGCAAGGGGGATATGGAAACTTCCGTTGAATCCACGGCATGAAACAGAGAAATCCGAATATCCGTTGCAGAAATCCAAAATTTTGGTGCCTTCTGCGAAAATGAAGGAATTGGCTGAACTGTGAATCTTCTTTCGAAGAGCGTAGTGCGGGAAAATTACACGCTACGTTCTGTGGGGATTGGAACTGCCTCCATGGCAGTTCCTTTTACCCGATAGACAAATAGATATCCTTTAAGAATAATAGTAGTTTTAGAAGGTGGGATTCGTGGCCTCATCTCACCCTGATATCTGATGAAAGGGAACAGCATGAAATATTGTTTGGTTATTTTTACATTTTTCACATTCTCAGTTACAGCGGTTTTTGTTCAGGCGGGTGATGAGAGCGAGGCTCTTCAAGATAAGCCGAGTGGTAAAGAAATTACGGTTTCTTTGCCGGATTTGCCGGAGGGGGCGCAGGCGCTTGAGATGGTGTTGATTGAAGCGGGGACGTTTCAAATGGGGTGTCCGTCTTCTGAACAATCGTATATTGGACGAGAATGGCCGCCGCATCGGGTTCAAATTACTCAACCTTTTTATTTTGGGAAATATGAGGTGACGCAGGCTCAGTGGTATGCTGTGATGGGTACTCGGCCTGCGAAAGATTATGGGATAGGCGATAATTATCCTGTTTACAATGTGACTTGGAATGATTGTCAGGAGTTTATCCAACGTTTGAATCAAATGGATGAAGGGACGTTCCGGCTCCCGACAGAAGCGGAATGGGAATATGCGTGCCGCGCCGGGACAACCACTCGCTTTTGGTTTGGTGATGCGTTGGACTGCAGTGATATAAGGGATTATGAAGAATTATACGACAAATATATGTGGTGGGGCGGCAACAACGGCAAACATGGATACCCAATGGGAAGTAAGCAGGTAGGTTTGAAAATCCCGAATCCATGGGGGCTTCATGATATACACGGCAATGTGTGGGAGTGGTGCTCGGATTGGTGGCAAAAAGCGGTGAAGCGTAATCCCCAAACCGATCCGCAAGGTCCGGATACCGGTACGCATAAAGTATTTCGGGGCGGGGCCTGGGAGAGCCATGCGTTGCACCATCGGTCGGCGGATCGCAGTACGGTAAAACCTGATGATCTTACTTATGGGCGGTTGATTGGGCTGCGGGTTGTGAGGTTGTATCCGTGATTAACGCAAAGACGCTAAGGCGCAAAGACGCGAAGATATATATTCTTCAATAATCAAATCCCTTCTGTGTGCATTGAATTTCATTCCTTTTTCATGTCTCATATAAATAACGTCTAAAATCACTTTGAACAAAGTCTATGGAGATATAGGGTATGAATAAGTGTTTTCGTTTATCTGTCTTTTTGAGCTGTTTGATTTTTGTATTTTTTGCATCTATGAATATCACGGCACAAGAAAATGCATACAACATATTAGCCCGTTCTATAATTCATGATTCCAATGTAAAAGGCGGGCTTGTGGTGCATGTGGGATGTGGGGATGGTCATTTTACTAAAGAACTGCGAGTTGATGAAAAGTATGTGGTTCATGGTTTGGAAACGGATGAGAACCTGGTTCGTCAGGCGCGCGATTATCTTCAATCACTGGGAGAGTATGGTGAAATTTCCGTTGATTCATGGGATGGTGACGATTTGCCATACACTGATAATCTGGTGAACTTGCTGGTAATAGAAGATTCTCTATATTTATCCAAAAAAGAAATCATGCGGGTGTTATGCCCCGAGGGTGTGGCTTTTATCAAACAAAACGATCATTGGACAAAACTGGTTAAACCAAGGCCGGAGGAAATGGATGAATGGACGCATTTTCTGCATGATGCCACCGGCAACGCTGTCGCTGACGATACCTTGGTCCAAGCCCCGAATTCTTTGCAATGGAAAGCCGGGCCGCTGTTCAGCCGCAGCCATGAAATTGATGCCAGCATTATGGCTCTGGTGTCTTCCGATGGGCGGTTGTTCTATATCGTTGATGAAGGGCTGCCCGGGATTACCGATGAACGGCTCCCCTCGCAGTGGTCATTGGCCGCAAGGGATGCGTTTAGCGGGATTCAATTATGGAAGCAGCCGATTCCACGATGGGGATGGCGCGAATGGAAACGCGATAAGCTTGAAGGCAAAGATTGGCGGCAGATT
>CAZXSQ010000464.1:1208-5180 GCA_964643335.1 uncultured bacterium | reverse complement strand
ATTCTGTTTGCATCTCTATAAACGAACAGGTGGTGCATGGTTTCCCGTCCGAAAGGAAACTGAAACAAGGAGATATCCTGAGCCTGGATGTCGGTGTTTTTTATCAAGGCTATGTGGGAGACTGTGCACGAAGTATAGGCATAGGTGATATCTCGGATGAATCGGACAAATTACTGCGCCGTGCCTATTATGCCTTGAAGAAGGCATGTGAAACCACCCGGGTAGGGAAACGTTTGGGAGATGTTTCCCACTCGATTGAAAAAATTGCCAATCAATTTGGCTACGGGGTAGTCCGGGATTTCGTCGGGCACGGTGTCGGCCGCGAGATGCATGAAGATCCTCAAGTGGCGAATTTCGGCCGTGAAGGTACCGGGCCAAGGCTTAAACCCGGTTTGGTGATCGCTATCGAACCGATGTTTAATATGGGGACTTACGAGGTGGAAGTGTTGGGAGACCGCTGGACCGTCGTAACCAAGGATCGCAAACTGTCGGTTCACGTTGAAGACATGGTGGCGGTTTTGCCTGAAGGCCCCAAGGTTTTAAGCTCGGCGAATGGAGTTATACTTCCTGATAACAAAGAAAAAATTGAATGTACAGCATCTTAAATACATTCAATTCAGGATATTATTGTTTTACTAATTCATAAAAACGAGTATCATTTATGGCAAAAAAAAATGTAATTGAAGTGAGAGGGAAAATAATCGAAACATTGCCAAATGCCATGTTTCGAGTTGAACTGGACAACGGTCATAAAGTCCTGGCTCATATTTCCGGAAAAATGCGTATGCATTACATTCGTATTCTTCCGGGAGATGAAGTGACGGTGGAACTTTCACCGTATGATTTGTCAAGAGGCCGGATAACCTATCGTCAGGCGTAAATATATAGCATTTGGTTGTAGTTAAAATCGAATAACGGAGAATACAATGAAAGTAAAAGCTTCAGTTAAACCTATTTGTGAAAAATGCAAAGTCATTCGGCGCAAAGGACAAGTTCGGGTTATTTGTTCAAATCCTCGCCATAAACAAAGGCAAGGTTAATCTGAGGTAGAAAAAGAGGAGGAATAGAAGGTGGCACGTATTGCCGGTGTTGATCTACCTAGAGATAAACGAGTACTTATAGCGTTGACCTATATTTTCGGGATAGGGCGCACACTCTCGCAACGAATTTTAAAACTAGCCAATGTGGATGAAGGCATTCGTGTGAAGGACCTTTCTGAGGAGGAAATCAGCAGGGTTACTTCGATTATTCAGCGTGAATGCGTCGTCGAAGGTGATCTTCGGCGTGAAATCAACATGAACATCAAACGTTTAATGGATATCGGTTGCTATCGTGGATTGCGTCATCGAAGAGGATTGCCGGTGCGGGGACAGCGGACTCGAACCAATTCACGAACACGTAAAGGGCCACGGCGTACTATTGGTGTTCGGTCGAAAAAGTAAATCATAATCACTACTGAAAGAATCAAGGAGATAAACGTTATGGCTAGATCCGGAAGAGGAGCCGGCCGCGGGAAGAAGAAAGTCAAAAAGAATGTACCCAGAGGTGTGGTTCACATTCAGGCGACATTCAATAACACCATAGTCACGATTACGGATATGGAAGGAAACACGGTTGCCTGGGCTACATCCGGCAATACAGGCTTCAAAGGTTCAAGAAAAAGTACACCTTATGCAGCCCAAATTGCTTCACAGGAGGCTGCCAACCGAGCGAAAGAACATGGTCTTCAGCAAGTCGAAGTCAAAGTGAAAGGACCGGGTTCAGGCCGTGAAGCAGCTATCAGGGCATTACAAGTGGCTGGATTGCAGATACGGGTTATTAAAGATGTAACCCCTATACCTCACAATGGGTGCCGTCCGCCGCAAAGACGGCGTGTATAACTCAAAGAATTTACCAGGAGGTTGTTTAACGTGGCGAGATATCGAGGACCTGTCTGTAAGTTATGCCGTGCAGACGGGATAAAATTAATGCTGAAAGGCAAAAAGTGTTTTACCGCGAAATGCCCTGTCAGCCGGCGAAGTTACCCTCCCGGAGAGCATGGACAGCGCCGAATGGGCAAACAGTCGGATTATGGGATGCAGTTGCGTGAAAAGCAAAAAGCCAAACGCATCTACGGCGTGCTCGAACGCCAGTTTCGCCGGTATTATTATGAAGCAACCCGCATGCGGGGAATCACCGGTGAAAATTTGCTCCATCTTCTTGAGCGGCGTTTAGACAATGTCGTTTTTCGTTTGGGATTTTCGAATTCGCGCGCGCAAGCAAGGCAGTTAGTTCGCCATAATCATATTTATGTAGACGGTCAACGTGTCAATATACCCTCTTATTTAGTCAAAGTAGGGCAGGTTGTTCAGGTCAAAGAGAAAAGCCGGGAATTGCCTTCTGTGATGGAAGCATTACAAATGGGCCGGTCTATGGGGGGGTATCCCTGGACTGAACTGGACGAAGAAGCTTGCAGTGGGAAAATTACACGTCTGCCCACAGTCGATGAAATTGCTATCCCGGTTCGCGAGCAGTTGATCGTCGAGTTGTATTCAAAATAAAACGCTTGAATTTACTTTTTTAGTTGTCATGAACTCAAGTAAATCCTATATAGAGACAAGAATTAGATTGGCGAGTAGTTGATCTTTATGTATCGATCAATTATCTCATACTACATTAAAATCGAAATTGGAAGTTAGGGCCAGGATACCGGTTTAAATGGAGTTTGATGCTATAAACTCCGGATCCCAAATAATAATCATCTATCGTTTGTTCAAAAGACACTGGCCGACAGGCTAAAACCTGGCTGAGAAAAATTAAAACAAAATATGAAAACGTTTCTGCCAAGAAAAACATGGCGAAGGGGGATAAAAACCCATGAAGTTTAAACCTGTTGTTATGCCCGGCAGGGTCAATGTCGACCAGGATTCCCTGACCGATCACTACGGGAAATTTGTTCTCGAACCCCTCGAAAGAGGATTTGGAACTACTCTGGGCAATTCGTTACGACGGGTCTTGCTTTCCTCAATTCAAGGTGCTGCCGTGAAAGCGGTGCGTATAAACGGCGTTCTTCAAGAAGTCTCATTTGTTCCAGGTGTTGTTGAAGATGTGACGGATATTATATTGAATATCAAAGGCTTGCGTGTTAAAAATCATCGGAACGGTCCGGTCACACTTTATCTTCAAGCCAAAGGCGAAGGAGAAGTGACCGCGGAGCAAATCGAACCAAATCCTGATGTCAAAATTATGAATCCGGAGCTTCATATCGCTACGCTCGATAAAGACGGCGAACTCGAAATGGAACTCTATGTTGACGTTGGACGCGGATATCTCTCCGCCGATCGACAAGCGCAGCAGCGTGAAAACTATCCTGTCAATACAATATTGGTGGATGCCATTTTTACACCGATTGAAAGAGTGAAATATTCGGTTGAAAACGCCCGTGTGGGTGATATTACGGATTATGACCGTCTTCTGATGGAGATATGGACGGATGGCACCATAACACCAAGAGATGCCATTGCGTTCGCCGCAAAGATTCTGAAGGATCACCTTCTCTTGTTTATTCACTTCCCGCAAGAAGATGAAGCACCTCCCGATACGAAAGAAGAACATATGGAGACGGTTAATCCTTATCTCAACAAAGGGGTTGAGGAATTGGAACTTTCAGTTCGCTCTTACAATTGCCTTAAGGCGGCGAATATCAAGACCGTTGGTGAACTCGTTACAAAAACAGAAAATGAAATGCTGAAGTACAGAAACTTCGGCAAAAAATCCCTCACAGAAATCAGGGAAGTGCTGACGAAGTATGGTTTATCGCTTGGAATGAGTACCAGTGATCTTAAATCAGGAGGAACTTCTTCACCCCAGGAACAACCTATACCGGCCCTTATGGAAGAAGAGGAAGAGGATTACGAGGAAGAAGAAGAGGGCGAGGAAGAAAGTTAATTCTTAAAGTTAATGATAAAACCATAAGTTCAATCATATAAAATA
>CAZXSQ010000464.1:0-1198 GCA_964643335.1 uncultured bacterium | reverse complement strand
AGAATATTTGGTGAAATAGAATATTTGGAGAAACGCTGTCATGAATCATCGCAAGAAAGGACGTAAACTCGGAAGAACGACTTCTCACCGTGAAGCCATGTTGGCCAATCAGGCGACATCCCTTTTCCGGTATGGCCGAATCAAAACAACTCATCCCAAATGCAAAGAGCTGAGACGGCTTGTGGATCGTCTTATCACTACAGCGAAGGATGATTCAGTACATGCCCGGCGAAAAGTGGGCCGGGTGATTCGGGATAAGAATGTTGTAAGAAAACTCTTTGATGAGATTGCTCCGGAATTTCATGAGCGCCCCGGTGGTTATACTCAGATTTACCAGATCGGTCCCCGTCCCAATGATGGAGCCCATATGTCGTTTATTCAACTTGTGGGGTATGAACCTCCTGAAGAAGAATAAATTTATAGTTTGATTTGTTGATTGAAAAAGGGTGGCTTATAAAGCTGTCCTTTTTTTATGGTCTGAATCAATTATGTGGTATGGAAATAGTCCAATATTTGTTTTGCCCGGACAGTATAGTTGTGGTTTTCCAGGATGCGCCTGCGGGCAGCCACAGTAATGGCTTTCCGTTCATCTGGATGATTGAGATAATAATTTACTTTCTGTGCGATATCGTGTTCTCCTTCATATAAAGCGATTTCTTCTTTGGGATTAAAAAACCTTTCGAGTTTATTCTGGGCATGAAGTTGAAGATCAGTTAAGAGAAAACCATCACATAGCGGAATATCCATATCTCTGCACATCGGCCCGTCATGGAGAAAAGGTGGATGTATATTCAGAGAAATGACCGCTGAATGATAAAAGTTCAGGCAGTCATCCGGATCCAGTCCACGGTGTTGAAAAGCTCGCTCAATGGGTGTATCCATCAATAACATTTCCCAATCGGGGTTTCCCAAAATTTTTAAATCGAATAGATGCAATTGTGTCAAAAGTCCTACTCGCCTTTTTCGAAGGCATTCCACATGAAAGAAAAAATATAACAGCTGTTGGTCTGACATTCCCAAGCGCCGTTCATTTAACTGATCCAATACTTTTACTATTTCAGCAAGTTCACGCTGTGTTAAATCAAAGCGTTCATATAATTCTGTTATGGGAATTTTTATAGCAGTCAATTTTGAAGCGGTGAGGGTGTCGATTTGGTGAGTTAGTTGTTTTGAAAGTTTGGATCGTACATGATCAAAA
>CAZXSQ010000463.1:0-5194 GCA_964643335.1 uncultured bacterium | reverse complement strand
TGCAATGGAAGTATAATTGATGTGGATGGGGGGTTGTGGCTTTGATGCGTATCAGTTATTTTAAGCGAGTTAAATTTAAATCACAATTATGAGGATTAAAATCTTCGAATATATTACAGGCTTATTTTTGGCCTGTAAATTTTTTTGGTTTTGAGGGATTAAACAATGAATCAATACAGTCCTGTTGGTATTGTTGAGAACCGAATTCATCAATCCCACATGTTAGAATCGGTGGTGATTCCGCCTACGTTTCTAGAGCGGATGATCGAATCAGCACGCGGAGCCATACCAAATGAATGTTGTGGAATTGTAGGGGGGAAGGGAAGCGTGATTACCTCTGTGCATCCTTTAACCAATGATCTCGCTTCTCCTGATGGTTTTTTTACCAATCCTAAGGAATTATTCAAAGCGGTGAAGAGAATGAGAAAAACAGGAGAGGAAATGGTTGGTATTTTTCATTCACACCCGCAAGGTTCAGCCACACCCTCGCAAAAAGACTCCGATGAGAATTTATACCCCGGGCTTTATTATTTCATCATATCGTTTAATGGAGATGAAGCGATTGTCCGGTGTTTTGTCATGTCTGAAAATAAAGAATTCAAATCCGTAACCATTATTTAATCAAACAAGCACAAAAAGCCTACTTAGGTGATAGTCAGCATACGGTCGATGGCTTTCTTTGCCTTTTTGGCGGTTTCTTCCGGAACAGTTACCTCGTACACTTCATGTTCAAGGCTGTAAAGTATCTTTTCCAAGGTTATTTTGCGCATGTGCTGGCAGAAGATATTGCAGGTACGAACAAATTCTACCTGTGGATATTCACTGGCAAGATTGGCGGCCATCTCACACTCGGTGGCCAGAAAAACCCGTTTGAGCTTGGGGTGGTTTTGGATATATTTTGCCATTTGTGAAGTGCTTCCGCAATAATCTGCTTCTTCGACCACTTCAGGCAGGCATTCCCAATGGACCAAAATTGCGGCTTCTTCACTGCCTTTTGGGATATCGTATTGTTTTCTGATATCCAAGATATGTTCTATCTTGAACTGTTCATGAACTTCACAGCGGCCAAAATTTTCGTCATATTTTCCCGGATAGATTATATCGATGTCTATTCCTTGTGCATTCAATTCGTACTGCAGATTGTCACCCATCAGTGAATCCGGGAAAAAGATAACTTGTTTCGAATCATATTCACGGCTTGCATGAATGACTACTTTCAGCCCGTTGGCGGAAGTGCAGCAATAATCGCTCACGGCTTTGATATCGGCATAACTGTTCACATAAGTCACAACCGGTGCACCCGGGTATTTTTCTTTATAGGCCAGTATATCTTTGGCCTTAAACGGTTCGGCTAGGCTGCATCCGGCTTCCAAATCGGCTATTAGCACCTTTTTATCCGGACTTAAAATTTTGGCCGTTTCCGCCATAAAAAGAACCCCGTCAAACAGTATGATCGGCTTATCGGATTTTGAGGCATAACGGCTTAAAGCAAGTGAATCCCCTCTTTCTCCCTCACCGGATAGTTGGTAGATCAAAGGTTCCATATAGTTGTGCCCAAGAATCAAAACATTCTTTTCTTGCTTAAGTTGCAATATTCGTTCGATTATATCTTTCTTGGCAAGGAACTCGAGATGTTGATCTTCGGATGTTTTAATCGATTTTTCAATTTGATCTAAGACTGTACTCATTGGTCTCTCCAGGGGGTTCATCAAAACTAATGAGAATTCTTTGCGAATACCCTAAACTTATAGCCAAAGTTTATTATAAGTTGTAACATTTTTCGAATATATATTATAACCGATCTTTTCTCTTAACCCAGTTTTTACATTAAATTTTAGTTGAAATCTTGGTTATATTATTTGATAATAAGTTGTAGTAGAACAGACGTCCCCGCCTGCATCGTGAGTGGTAGCGCAAGTGTTCCCGTCCGCGATGTTTATTTCTCGAAACACAGGCGAGGACGCCTGTTTTACCCGTTAAGAGCTCAGCTGAGGATGTCTGTTTTATCTTAGAGTGTGAGTGGGTAAAAAAAAAGATTAATTCATTGAAGATAATGAAAGGATGAATCATGAAACGGCGAGATTTTATTAGCACAATGGTTACTGCTGGCAGCAGCCTGTTATTTTTGCATAGAGGTTTGGCCGATGAATCACAAGAGATTACAGCAGCGAATCTTCCTCCCTGGAAAGGATTCAATCTGCTTGAAAAATTTACCTTGAGGCGTAACAGCCCTTATGTTGAACGTGATTTTGAATGGATGGCGGAATGGGGATTCAATTTTGCCCGGCTGCCAATGGATTACCGCTGTTGGACCGATTCTGAAGACCCTTATAAATTAGACGAAAACGTATTGAAACACATTGATCAGGTGGTTGAATGGGGCAAACAATATGGTGTTCACATCAATTTGAATTTACACCGGGCGCCAGGTTACTGCGTGAATCCACCCAAAGAACCTTTAGACCTTTGGAGTTCAGAAGAAGCATTGAAGCAATTTTGTTTTCAATGGAAGAGCTTTGCTGAACGGTATAAAGACCTTCCAAATTCCAGAATCAGTTTTGATTTATTGAATGAACCGGCGAGGATAGAGGAAGAAACCTATGCAAAAGTGGTGCGCGAGGCGGTCAGCGCTATCCGTTCGGCAAATGATGAACGCTTAATCGTTGCTGACGGTTTGAGATGGGGGAGGGAACCGGTGATGTCTCTGGTGGATTTGAACATCGCTCAAAGTACACGCGGTTACGATCCAATGCGTATTAGTCATTACAAGGCGGGTTGGATATCCGGTTCGGAGAACTGGCCGGAACCAACATGGCCTCTCAAAAGAAACGATCAGGTGTTTGACAAAGCCTGGCTGAAATCGGAATTGATTCAACCGTGGAAAAAACTTGAAAACAAAGGTTCGGGAGTCCATGTCGGTGAATGGGGATGCTACAACAAAACGCCCCACAACGTTGCACTTGCTTGGATGAAGGATTTTCTGTCCTTATGGAAAGATGCAAGATGGGGATGGGCTTTATGGAACCTGCGCGGCAGCTTTGGGATTGTCGACAGCGGCAGGGATGATGTCAAGTATGAAGATTTCCATGGGCATAAACTGGATCGGGAGATGCTGGAGTTGCTTAAAACTTGAGGTTGAACGCTTACCGTCTATCCCAACTCTCCCATACGTGTTTTTAACATCCTTTTCTAATCCTTTTGTTATCCAGTACGTTTAATATATTAGATGCATTTATCCTTAAAAATGTTAAAGGGGGTTTTTGAGCAATGAGTATGGGAAACAAAGATCTGTTAAGGATTTCGTTTTTCTTGATTGCTTTTTTATTTATATCGCAATAGTCCATGGCGTTGATTGAAGTGCATGAAGGAAATTCGCCGGTTCCTAATATTGGATGGCCTACTGGAACAGAAGAAGTGGCGAATTTACCCAGCCGTCTAGGGTTCATGGTGGGGCCGCCTTTCGGAGGGGGGAGTTTTTTTTTCAAGTACAGCTGCGAGGATACAAACGAATTCAATGACGCTTTGGAAAAATTCAGTAAAATTATAGTTCCTTCATTAACCTGTGGTACGCTTCGTTCTTTTACCGGTCATATCTCACGAATTCATGTTGAGAAACCGCTGCTGCTTGCCGTTCACGATTGGGCACCTGATGAAATTGGGGGGAGGGAATTTGGAAACAAACCCGCCGTATGGACATTTACTGTATGGTCTCCCCGAAATTTCTATCGTCTTTATTACGGCCCCGAGAATGCTTCCTTTTCCGATCATCCCAACTATTGGCAGACTGTGCCACCGCCAAGAATCGATGTTTATGTCGGGGATGACAGCCCGATTGTTTGGGATCAAGTCGATATACCAAACAATATTGAAATCGTGGATAAACGCCGAGAATCAGCACCAGTAAATCTGGAAAAAGGTGGTGAGATTCAAGGCCGGCTTTTTGATATGAAGACTCACCAAGTTATTGCTGAAGCCGATGTTGTTTTGGTCAATAGAGACCGGAATAAACAATCAGAAAAAGAATTAAAAACAACGTCGAATGAAAACGGTTATTATGAAATAACTGAAATTCCGGAAGGATATTATCAAATCCATGTTCACGCAGAGAATTATGTGTCCCGAAACATTGGCACGTTTGACAATCGGAGCGGGTATAAGTTTCTTGAAATGGATACGTTGCTTATTACACCCGGCTCTTTGCAAGGCTCTGTCACTGATCCGGATGGAAATCCGATTCGAGGTCTACAAGTAGAAGCGGAGAATACGATGGGGATTGATGGCTTGGGTTATATCTGTGTGCAGAAACCTTCAACCACAACGGACGGGAATGGACAATTTACACTTTCATCATTACCGGAAGGATATACCCAAATCAGATGCCGGGCGCCGTCTCTGCATCAAGAAACAAACCTGTTTGAAATTTATCGTGTATCCAACTTTCCGGAAGAACGAAGTAAAGACATCCATATCATCATGACCGGAACCGGTGTTGTTGAGGGCAAAGTGACCGGTCCGAATGGGAATCCACCATCATGTGAGTTTATTGTGGAAATTGAACCCAAAGGAGGTCATAAAGTCGGCAGTTGGGGCGGTTCAATGAAATGCAAACCGGACGGCACATTTGCATTCAAGGGGGTGCCCCCCGGTGAGTATCTTCTCACAGCACATCCGAATCCTATGCGTCAGGGAGAAGCGTCTGAACCGATAAAAGTGACCATGGAAGCGGGGCGGACGGTTGAGGTTGAGATTGAGAATGAGGATATCAGGTGATTGAACCACGAAAGCACGAAATTTCACGAAGGCACTACGGGCTATATATAAGAAATGATCAAATTGACACGTAGTGAAAAAATCGAGTATACTGCAAGTATTATGGGACAAAAAACTCTTAACATTTCTTTACCCCCTGAACTGGAGCAGTTTGTCCAGGAGAAGGTACAAGCTGGACAATATCAATCAGCGAGTGAAGTTGTTCAGGAAGGACTACGTCTGTTAGAAGAGTGTGACAACAAGCGAACTCTGCATCTTGAAGAAGTACGGCAGAAGATTGCACTTGGCTTAGAGCAGGTACAGCGGGGCGAAGTGGAAGACGGTGATACCTTCTTTAATCGGCTTAAAGAAAAGATGACACAATAAATAATCAATGTCATTAAGTTAAGAAATTTATCTTACAGTTAAAACAGTGTGGATTCCT
>CAZXSQ010000462.1:0-5215 GCA_964643335.1 uncultured bacterium | reverse complement strand
CGGCCGAATCGGTCATGAACAACAACCACATCCGCCTCATGATCTTTCAATGTCAAAATTGAGCTTTTGCTTGGAAACTGCTTCATATCCTTAACAAAATCGTGATACCACCACGGTTCATACCCCGAATAACCGTTGATCAACTGTTTATTATGATAAATAGAATTCAATTGATACCAGGAAGAATGTTCTTTTCGATCTGCAGGCAGTTCAGCAATAACCCGGATGCCCCCCTGACTCTGCAGCCAATTATAAACCGGATTGAGGTTTTTTCGGGTGGGGACTTCTGAAAAACTTACTCCTGTCCAACATTCCACAATAATAACAAAAACAGCAAAAACACTTAACAAGATTGTTTCCGGTTTTGATAAATTCAATTTGTTGATAATAATCTTTAAACCAATGGCCGACATCACCGAGATAAATAAAAGAATCAAAACACCAAAACGCCCATGAAAGCGAAAATAGGAAAGAACAGGAAATATCTCAGAAATCCACCGCAATGGGTACATGCTGCAACAATAAAACGCAATCAATGCGATCAAGCTTACAGCGGGAAGGAATAAATGTTTGGTTTTGCGTAAATCCGAATAAATATCGGTTACTTTGAAGGTAACAAATAACCAGGCCGTGAATAAGATTAAAAACTGAATTTGCAGCCGATGCGGATTATGAATGGAAATCCTTATCGGACCGATATACCTCAGTACTCCACCGTACAAGAGGCAATACAACAGCAACAAAGTCCAAAATATGCAGAAACCCAGTAAAATATTGGACGCTCTTCTTCGGCGGGAAGACACAGCCAACCACCAGCGGGGTAAAAGAGCACGAATGGCTACCCCAGTCAATATCAAAGAGAGAAATCCTGAAAAAAAGCCGACATCGGAAAATGGAATATGAACGGTTGGAACCTTGGTGTAAAAAATGTTCCGCCAGGTGGGCCAGATAAAATTGGCCAGGGTGGCGGAAGTCAATTTATAAAAGAACTCCTGGGATTGTGCCGAATATTTCTGATCGACCAGAATGGCATAATAAGGTTTGAAATAAAAAATATAAAATAATGCAACTATCCCCAGACCAATTCCTAATTCTTTATAACCACGCATTATGAGTGGACGATGAATAAGCAAGCATGAAATCCCAATCAATATGACTGAAATTAAAACGTTGAAAAAAGTATAATAGACGCAGAATCCAGGCAGCAGAATCGAAAATACTATATATCCGAATAAATGAATACGGTTTCCGTATTGAAGATATTTATACAAATTATAAAAGGATAAAAGCAAAATACCAGAAAACAGTAATTGCGGACGGTTTAAGCAGATGATGTGAAACGTGGAAAAAGCGAAGATGCCACCACTTACCAATGAGATATATTTGCTTTGTGTATAATCATTGGCAATCAACCAGGCAGCATACCCCGCTAATGCAATTGCAAGTATGCAAGCCAAGTTGTACCCCGCCACGACAGGAACACCAAGTAGATAAAGCGGCCATAAAAAAGCAGCCACACTGAACATGGTTTCCGAATAGAGCAATGTATTTTGTTCCGGATAGAAGTTATTGCCGTTGTAATAATCTTCTAAGCCATGAGCAAACGAATCAAAATTTGATTTCAACACCCAAATAATCAAGCCTGGATCCAGCGTCTCGGACGGAATTTGCGATCCCAAATAAACTACTAACGGCCAAGTCAAATAAAAAGAAATCAGAAGGAAACACACAAAAACAATGACATGCTTATTGGATAAAAATAAACGGACTTTTTCCTGCATCACAAGTTCTTTTCACACAACTCCTTCAAGTCGATTTTCAATGCCCCCCATAAGAAAGTGAACAAGTACTGATTAAATTGAATCTGTAAACAAAATTTAGCGGTATTATACAAAAAAACATCATGAATACCAGCGTTGGACATCATCGCTCCCTAGCATGATTCTAATACTGGCAAACTGACCGTCCCTTCCACAGCCTTTAGTTTTCTGTAAAAATATTATTGATTTTTTTTATTGTCTCATTTGGACTGATTAAAGTCCATCTATTCAAATCAAAAATTTAACTTTAATATGATAAAATGTTTCAACAAATTACTTATTACTGAAAGAGAAGCCGGTCAGGAAAATCCAAAATAAAACCTTCACAAGCAAAAATGGAAGGGGCATTCGATAGAACGAGGCGAGTATGAAATCACTACCTGAACGTCTGGTTAAACAAATTGAAGTTTCAGGATTATCACTGGATGAAATAAAAACGAAAATTAAATCCCATCATATTGAAACCCCTTCCTGGGGATACGCCGATTCGGGCACACGTTTCGGTGTTTTTAAACAACCTGCTGCGGCCAAAACCCTTGAACATAAACTCCAGGATGCCGCCACGGTTCATCAATACACAGGCATTGCTCCATCCGTGGCCTTGCATATCCCCTGGGATAAAGTCGATAATTGGAATGATTTAAAATCGCTTGCCTCGACACTAGGAATTCAAATTGGTTCAATCAATCCCAATCTCTTTCAAGATGCGGAATACAAACTTGGCAGCATTACCAACACCGATCCCAATATCCGAAAACAGGCCGTCAACCATATGCTGGACTGTGTTGAAATTATGAAACAAACCGGCTCCAACATTCTCAGTGTCTGGCTGGCGGACGGAACTAATTATCCCGGACAGGGACATTTCCGGCGGCGTCTGGATTGGATGACAGCCTCCCTGCAAGAGGTGGTGCAATCTTTGAATCCAACCATGCGGATGCTTGTCGAATACAAATTATTCGAACCCGGCTTCTATCATACCGACTTAGCCGATTGGGGGATGTCCCTATTGGTCAGCCGCAAACTCGGTGAGCAGGCTCAAGTTCTGGTTGATCTCGGCCATCATGCCCACAGCGTCAACATTGAACACATCGTCGCATTGCTTATTCATGAAGAAAAACTGGGGGGATTCCACTTCAATAACCGGAAATACGCCGATGACGATTTAACAGTCGGTTCGATTAATCCCTATGAGCTCTTTTTAATCTACAATGAACTGGTAGATGCGGAACTGGATAGTACGGTTGAAACCAACGTGGCCTATATGATTGATCAAAGCCATAACCTAAAGCCTAAAGTAGAAGCCATGATTCAATCCGTTCTGATATGTCAGAGAACCTACACCAAGGCGCTCCTGGTGGATAGAAAAACACTCCGAGAAGCCCAAGAGCAAGGTGATATTGTCGCAGCTGAACAAATACTGGTTTCGGCTTTTGAGACCGATGTCATCCCCCTGCTCGAAGTCGTGCGAGAAGAAACGGGGATTGATTCGGATCCATTGAATGTGTTCAGAAAAAGCGGTTATACAAAAAAAGCAGCAACAGAAAGAAGGGGAGGGGAGGGGAGGGGACTGCCACATTAGGTTAATTGTCCGATTCAAAATAGTAAACAATCTTTGATGCTTAAGCGCAGAATAAATGCTTTTGACATCGATAACCATACCAACATTCAAGAGAGGAGAAAGCATTACAAATGGAAGTCATCATTAAAAAAGATTATGATGAAATGAGTAAAGAAGCTGCATTAATAGTCGCCGAATTGGTCAAAAACAAACCCAACTGCGTTTTGGGATTGGCGACAGGCGGCACGCCAGTTGGTCTTTATAAAGAACTGGTTCGTATGCACAAAAATGAAGGTTTGGACTTTTCAAAGGTTACCACGTTTAACCTGGACGAATATTGCGGTCTTCCCCCTTCCCATGACCAATCGTATCACTATTTCATGCATGACAATCTCTTCAATTATATCAATGTACAACCCGAAAAAATCCATGTCCCCAGCGGCACGGCAACGGATGTCGAGGCGTTTTGTGAATGGTATGAAGATGAGATTGATAAAGCGGGTGGAATTGATTTGCAGGTTCTCGGTATCGGTGGCGATGGACACATTGCGTTCAATGAACCAGGTTCATCCCTCGGTTCACGAACTCGAATGAAAACGTTAACGGAAGAAACCGTAGATGACAACGCCCGTTTCTTTGCAAGCAAGGATGATGTCCCGCGTTATGCCATCACCATGGGCGTCGGTACAATCATGGAGGCCAGGCATTGCCTGTTGCTCTGCAATGGCGAAAAGAAAGCGGAAACGGTTGCCAAATCGATTGAAGGTCCGATCACGGCAGATATCACAGCCTCCGCCCTTCAAATGCATCCCAAGGCAACTTTCATCCTGGATGAACCTGCGGCCACCAAACTGAAAAGATACGATTATTACAAATGGGTTTATGAGAACAAACCTGGACAATAATCCAAAAACTTATACCGAATAAGGGATCGGAGGCTGAGCCGAAGGGTTCGGCCTCCTATCCTACTATACATGGGGAGAGAAATTATGTCACACCAAATTATCCTGTTCGAAGACGCTGGTTTTCGGAATCTGCATCCTTTAACCCTGAATAGACCGGTTTATGACTTACGTTGTGGAATTCGTCTGCTTTGGGAGAAAGCGGCTTCCTGCTATTCATCCTGCCAGATTTCATTTCATGTCCGAGACTACCTGGCGAAACTTACAAAAGAGCAAAAAGGTACCGATCAAGTGAACACTGGTTTAGGTGATCACGGATTATTATTGAATGGAAGGGTAATCTGGGATAACGGATTGGCCAAACAAATTTCTCCTGAGGGAGATGACCGCGTTTTCCATTGCGGTGACACCCTCGTCGCCGCTCGCTTGTCCGGAGAACATTTTGGGAAAGTAGTGTGGTCCAATCCACTGTCCGTCGGCCCGTTTCTGGGATTGCCGGCTCAAGAAGTCGAGGCCACTATTATCAATTATCCATGGGATTTGGTATTCCATAATTCTAAACAAATTGAAATTGACGCCAAGGAACTCGGTTGCAATGGAGCCAAAGACGGGAAAATCTATGACGGCGTACATCTTCTCGCCCCGGAACAAATCACCGTAGCCGAAGGGGCTTCTGTAAAACCCGGGGTGGTGATCGATGCTGAAGAAGGCCCGGTTTTTATCGACAGCGGAGCCAAAATACTCCCCCAAGCCGTGATTGAAGGTCCCTGCTATGTCGGTAAAAAAAGTACAGTGAAAATCGCGGCCAAGATTTATGAAGGCACCAGTATCGGGGAGGTCTGCAAAATCGGGGGGGAGGTGGAAGAAAGCATCATTCACTCTTACAGCAACAAGCAGCACGAAGGTTTTCTCGGCCACGCCTATCTCGGCAT
>CAZXSQ010000461.1:0-5263 GCA_964643335.1 uncultured bacterium | reverse complement strand
GTGCTCCGTGTGTTTTTCTTTTAATTCGCCACTGATGTGTTGATCGGCTTGGAAATCAAGTTTATACGTCATAAATGATCACCGTTTCTTTGTGGTTTATTCCAGGTTGGTTATTCGTCCGCTAATTGTTTATTGATATATTCATACGTTTCCTGGTCTGACACCGGGAAATCTTTCCGGAGTGGATAGCCTTCCCAGTTTGAAGGCATCAGAATCCGCCGAAGGTCGGGGTGACCCTCAAAGATAATGCCGAACATATCGTAGCATTCGCGTTCGTGCCAATTCGCGCCGCACCAGAGAGATGTTACAGTCTCAATGGACGGCGGATCACCGGGGGCAGGGATTTTTAACCGAATCCGGTGTTTGCTTTTAGTAGAAAAAAGATTGTAGACCACGTGGAACCGAGGCTCACCTTCTTTCATCTCGTTCAGGTTATCCACAGCGGTCAGATCGGCCAGGAAATTGTAACCCAGATCAGAATTGTGCTTTAATGTCCTGCACATTTCAACAATATATTCTGGCTTGACGTATAATGTCAATTCTCCGCGGAATTCAGTGAAATGTTCAACCGCGGTGTTGTATAAAATGCCAATTTTTTGTTGGATGATATCAATCGGTTTGGCAACGGCCGTGAAACTCATGCTTTATCCTCTTTTCAGGATTTCACTATTATGCTGACATCTTTTTGGGCAGACGATTTTCTTCTTTGGATTGTCCAATGACAATGGGTTCGTATTCTCCCTGTCCTTTACCAGAAACTTTCATGTCATTGATTTTGCGCTGTAATTGCATCACGCCATACAGGAGGGCTTCGGGTCTAGGAGGGCAGCCGGGGACGTAGACATCGACCGGAACGACTTCATCCACTCCTTGAACAACGCTGTACACGTTGAACATGCCGCCGCAGGAAGCACAGGCTCCCATTGCGATGACCCATTTGGGTTCGGGCATCTGTTCATAAATTTTCCGGACTACTGGTGCCATTTTCTTGGTGAGTGTGCCGGCCACGATCATCAAATCAGCCTGCCGGGGCGAGGCGCGGAATACTTCCGCACCGAATCGGGCCATGTCATACCGGGACGCGCCCGTCGCCATCATTTCGATGGCGCAGCAAGAAAGGCCCATCGTCACCGGCCATATCGCGTTTTTACGAGACCAGTTTATCACTTTATCGAGAGTGGTTGTCACCACTTCACTGCCTAGAAAATCTACAATTCTGCTTTCAAGGCCCATTCGAGAACTCCTTTTTTCCATACATAAACCAATGCGAGAACCAAGATAAACAGAAACACCCCCATTTCAGCCAGTCCGAACCAGCCCAGGTCTTTAAAAATAACAGACCACAGAAACAGAAATACGATTTCAATGTCAAAAATCACAAAAACCATCGCCACCAGGAAGAATTTGACATTGAATCGTTCCCGGGGGGTTCCAACCGGTGGCATCCCGCACTCGTATGGGTCCAATTTTCCACTTTTTTCTTGCCGAGGACCAAACAAAAAAGACATGAGCACCGTACCCCCCGCAAAGGCGGCTGCGACGAATACCATGAGAAAAATGGGAAGATAATCATATATCAGCACGGTGTTTCTTCCTTTTTTTATTTTATTTGTGACAGTTTACCTGAATCGATTGACGTCTGCAAGAACAAAAAGACCGTGGGATTATATTGTTTGCAAGCGTTACTATTGTCTGCTTTCCGTTCAAGGGCTTCCGCGGAGCCGGATTGCCCTTGCCACCTTTTGATTGGGTGGCAAGGGCAAGACCGCTTGCGGTCAGCCCTTGCGATAGTGCTACATGTTGCCATTTCCCTCAAGGGCTGCTTCGCTTGCCCTTGCCACCCATCTATACCTTTTCAAGTTTACTGCTTTATAATTGATTGGAATAAATTAAATTTGGAGAGTTCCCATGTTGCGATTTCGTAATATAACGACTTTGGTTTTGCTTGCATGTTTATTTTTGATAAGTTCTTCCGCTTTTTCAGATACAAACCGTCAGTTATTTCCTCCAAAATTGCAGGATGGTGTTTATCCGCGGCATTACAGGCCGGTACGCACTGTGGATTTCGAGCATTTGAGATTAGAAATTAAAGTATGGATGAGCGAAATGAGCATCGAGGGAGTTGCCCATTACCGGTTTCGTCCTTTGCATGACAACGTGACTTATGTTGGATTTGATGCAATGGAAATGGAAATCAATGGTATAGGTATAGAATCATCCTCCAACATCTCGATGGATTGGAATTACGCTGATAACAAATTGCACGTGAACTTTGATCAGCCACTGCCCATGGACATAGCGACTGAATTGACCATTTCTTACCAGGCAACTCCAACTCAAGGGATGTATTTCACTGATTCAGAGCATGTCGCTCCGGAAGATGCTGATCAACTGTATACCTTGATAGAACCATTCGGCGGTTCTTATTGGTTTCCATGTATGGATTATCCCAATGACCGCCTGCATACAGAAATGGTGGCCACGGTTCCTGATGACTTCGTTACGCTTTCCAATGGATTGCTGGTGGAATCAACCGAGAAGAACGGATGGCGTACCGATCATTGGAAACAGGAAATATCCCATGTGGTTTATCTGGTCAGCCTGGTGGTAGGTCAGTTTGATATTGTCAGCGATGAATGGCGCGGTATTCCGGTAGAATATTATGTGGAAAAAGGCCGTGCTGAAGATGCGCGTCCCAGTTTTGGTAAAACTCCTGATATGGTTGAATTTTTCAGCGACTATTACGGTTATCCTTATCCCTACGAAAAGTATGCTCAGGTTGCCGTCCGGTATTTTCGGGCAGGCGGGATGGAACACACAACAGCCACGACATTGCACGAATACACCGTGCTCGATGAGGAAGCCCGTATCGATAATGACAGTGATTGGTTGATTGCTCACGAACTGGCCCATCAATGGTTCGGCGATCTTGTGACCTGTAACAATTGGGCTGATTTATGGCTAAACGAGGGATTTGCCACCTACAGCGAATGCTTATGGGCAGAAGCGAGTGAAGGAAAAAATGAGTTTCTCGATCATCTATGGGGTGATATGAAGAGATACATTCGTTCTTCCGAACATTACACTCGCGCGATCGTCACCAATACATTTGAAGATCCTGATGAAATGTTCGACTCACATTCTTATCCCAAAGCAGCCTGTGTTCTTCATATGCTGCGTGAACAAATCGGGGATTCTCTTTTCCGCAAGGTACTAAAAGATTATCTAAACAAATTTTCACCTGGTTTAGTGGATACGGATGATTTTATGGATGTTATTGAGCAAACCACAGGAAGACCGATGGATCGATTTTTTGAACAATGGATATTCAAACCCGGTCATCCGGTACTAGAAATAACTCATCAATGGCATCCGGATACAAAACAACTCAAAATAGAGGTGAAGCAAACTCAGAAAATGGAAAAAGGAGCATCCCCGTTCGCTTTTCCATTGGAGATTGAAATTTGCACATTTTCAAAAACGTTTCGGGAAAAAATTGAAGTGACTCAAGCAGAAGAATCTGCATTTATTTCTTGTGAAGAGGCTCCCAAAAGTGTAGTTATCGATCCCTCGCTTCGGGTTTTGATGGAAGTCAATCATGAAAAATCGGTGGACATGCTTTTGTATGATCTCCAGCATAGCTCAAACACTGTTGTAAAAATGAAAGCGATTCAAGAACTATCGACGGATACTTCCGATAGAGTTTTAGACGCGATTGTCCGTGCTCTGCACCATGAAAGTTTCTGGAGAGTTCAGGAAGAGGCCGCTGCTTTGGGGAAAATCCACACCAGCCGTGCGCGTAAGGCTCTGCTGGACGCGGCTGAGCATCCGAAACCACGTGTCCGCCGAGCTGTAGTGTCTGCGCTAGGAAAATATTATATGGACAATGATATTTTCGATGTGTTAAGCCAACGGTTCAAGTACGATGTGAGTATCCGTGTGGCTGCCGAAGCAGCGCGTTCTCTCGCACAGATAAACGCAGAAGATGCTTATAAGGTATTGCGTTCAGGTTTAAAACGGGAATCCAGTCATGATACTATAAGAAGAGCTGTGTTGAATGCTTTGGTGGATTTAAAAGAATCCAAAGTGTATTCCGTGCTGGTTAAATACTCCAAGGATCCTTATCATCGTGATACCCGAACTACAGCCATTCGGGGATTGGGTGAATTGGTTTATGAGATTGAACGACATGAAGAGGATACGTTGAAGCTGTTAATCGGCTATCTTGATTCGCCCGCCGAATCCATTCGCAGGGCAGCGATCAGCGGATTGCGTGCTCTCCATGACGAAGATGCGATCCCCAATTTGAAACGGGTTGCCAATGATGACAGCGTCAAAAGCATTCGCAACCAGGCTGATTCAGCCATAAAAGAGATCAGGAAGGATCGTGGTAGTGAACTGGCTGCTGAAAATGCCAAAAAAGTTGAAGAATTGGAAATTACCATCAAGAAACTTGAAGAACACCTTCAAGAATTGGATAAAAAGCTGGATGATCTTTCGAAGCTGGAGGAAATACAAGATTAAATTGCGGGCGGTCTCATAACAGGTTAGAAACATAGGTCTAAACCTACATATGGTAAGGACCAACCTATGGTTTGCCCTATGTTGTGGTATCTTCCTCATCTAACATAGTTTTGAGACAACCCCACTCCAAAAAATAATAGAATGCGGGCAAGATGCCCTCACTCCCAAAAAGGAGCGATGTTATATGAAGATACATGAGTACCAGGCGAAAGAAATATTGGCTAAACATGATGTCCCTGTTCCCCGCGGTGAAGTGGCGGGCAGTCTTGATGAGGCAGAGGGAGTTTACCAAAGGTTGGGAACCGGTCTCGGTGTGGTCAAGGCCCAAATCCATGCGGGTGGCCGCGGCAAGGGGGGAGGTGTAAAACTGGCAAAAACGGCCGGTGAAGTTCGCGAGCACACCAAAGCCATGCTGCATTCCAAATTAGTGACACACCAAACCGGACCGGAAGGCAAAGAAGTGCTAAAGGTACTGATTGAAGAGGGTCTTCCTATAAAGAAAGAATTGTATATCGGTGTGGTGATTGATCGCGCGGCTGAATGCCCGGTGGTTATGGCGTCTTCCGAGGGCGGTGTAGAAATTGAAGAAGTGGCGGCGCGCTCACCAGAAAAAATATTGAAGGCTTATATAGACCGGGCAACCGGTTTCTTACCCTTCCAGGCTCGCAGCCTGGCTTTCGGTATTGGGCTGGAAGGAAAAGAAGCCATGGCCTGCGCTTCGTTCCTACTCAAATTGTAT
>CAZXSQ010000460.1:0-5306 GCA_964643335.1 uncultured bacterium | reverse complement strand
AGGCGATACGCTTCTTACCCAAGATATTCGAATCAATGAATGGGGATCCATCAACGGTTCTTTCACAATTCCAGGAAACGCTCCATTGGGAAATTATTCAATCGGTGTTTCATGTGATTCCGCTTCAGGCTCTATTTCATTTTATTTGGAAGAATACCGCAAACTGGAATTCAAGGTATCAATAGAACCAGGAAAATCTTTTTATATCAATGGGGAAACGGTACATTTTGCTGTTCGGGCGGAATACTATTTTGGCGCCCCAGTGGTCAATGCCAAAGTTCGCTATCGTTTTTATGAATCTGTTGTATCCGGAGGCTCTTATCATACTTTCCCATCTTCCTATACCCGTTATTTATCCGGAGGGGAAACCATCACCGACTTGGAAGGCAATGCTCAAATCGCGTTCACACCAAAACGCAGTTCTTCCGACCGCAAATTATTTCTGGAAGTAGATGTGGAAGAAGCGTCGGGACGCCGCGTCAGCTCCCGTGAATCGGTGCCAATCGGGGTTGGCCGATTTTATATCACTGTTCGTCCTGAGCAACGAGTGTTTGATGCGGAAACTCCCATCCAGCTAAATATAAAAACACTCGATCACAACGATAAACCGGTTTCTGTCCAATGCAATGTTGAGTTTACTAAAGAAATATGGAGTCCGGTTCGCCGGCGTTATGTGATGCCTTCCCGGCCATTTGCCAGTTTTACCATCCAGACCGATGATGAAGGGGAAGGCACAGTCGAATGGCTGCCGGATACTGATATCAGCGGGCGGATTCAGGCTGTGATTAGGGGTCAAGACGATCTTGAAAATAATATTACCGCTTCCTGTGATTTTTGGCGCATGACCTTTTCTTCCGGTTCATTTGCTTACCGTTACTCAACGTTGGAGGGCATCCTCGATAAAAACCAGTATAAACCTGGTGATGAAGCCACCTTGCTGATCAATACGGAATATCCGGAGAATCCAGTGATCATGACCATCGAGGCGCGGGATATCCTTTCTCATCGTGTCATTTGGCCGACCGGGAAAACCACACGTGTGAAGATACCCATCAAGGAATCTTTTGCACCGAATGTATATGTAGGGATATTCATGCCCCGCGGTACCTATCTTTCCAATCGAGTCTATAAATTATCCGTACCTGAAAAAGAAGGGGAATTGGATATTCAACTCACCACTAATAAGGATAAGTACAAGCCAAGAGAAACCGCTAAGGTGAGCATCAAAACAACACGGCCTGATGGCAGCCCTGTGCCGGCGGAAGTGAGCTTGGCGGTGGTGGATGAGGCTATCTTTGCCATTCGTTCCGATCACACGCCTGATATTCATCGTATCTTCTACGGTGAACGTTCGAATTGGGTCACCACCAGTTATTCTTTCCCGCTTCAGTATTACGGTGGCGCGAATAAAGGGGTACGTCCGGATATTCGTAAAGATTTTCGGGATACCGCTGAATGGATTGCGAATGTGTACACAGATGAGGAGGGCGAGGCAAAAGTCCAAGTCAAATTTCCAGATAACTTAACAACCTGGCGGCTAACCTCATGCGCTCATACACCGAACACCGATGTCGGCTGGACAAAGTCAACCACCAAAGTGACGAAGGAACTCGTTGCCCGGCTGTCCTTACCGCGCTTTTTTATTGAAGGAGATCAAGTTCAAATTCCTACGATTGTAAATAATCTAACCGAGGACAATCTTCCCAATATTCAATTGAATCTGGATATCCAGGGCGGTGTTCAACTTGATAGAGACGCTGAAAAAACAACCCAAGCCGCAGCCGGTGCTACAGCAAGGGACCTTTGGCCGGTTACTGTGACGTCCGCTTCACCGGAAGCCGTATTTGTGTTCGAAGCAATCGGCAAAGAAGATTCAGACGCTTTGCAGCTGCAAGCCCCGGTTTTACCGGCGGGATTCATGGAAGACAAAGCGCTCACTCAGCACATTGATAAAAACAAAAATGAACTGAATCTTGAGATATCCGATAAAATAAAATTGGAACAGTCAGAATTCAAATTGACTTTAACGCCCTCCCTTGGCGCCGTAGCGCTGGGAGCGATTCCGTTCCTTGAGCACTTCCCCTATGGTTGTACCGAACAGACATTGAATGTCTATTTGCCAAAGATTCTTATTAATGACACATTAGAGCAACTCGGAACTATCGAACTGACTCCCGAAGAAAAAAATAAACTTACAGATTATGTGGAAACCAGTCTCTCACGAATCTACTCATCCCAACGGTGGGATGGCGGATGGGGCTGGTTCGGCGGTAATAACGAAAGCACTGTTCATTTGACCGCGATGGTGGTGCATTATCTGGAGTTAACCAAACGCTTGGGCTATGAAACCGCAGTGAATCAGAATCGCTTAGACAGAGGGATCAGGTACCTTGAACAGCATATTCATGATTTACGCGATTGGGATACATTTGCGTATACTCTTTACGTTTTGAGTGAGGTTGGTAAAGGAGATAAAAATCTGGTACAGGAGTTCTACGTCAATCGCAAAGAGATTTATGAGTTTGGACTCGCCGCCGGCAGCATGGCCCTTTCAAATATGGACGAACAGGAAAAAGCAGATGTTCTGCGTCAATTGCTGCTTTCCCGTTTGGTCAATATTTCTGATGAAGAAGCGGCATGGGAGGTGTCATCTGAAAGATATTGGAAATGGAACGGTACAGCGGTAGAAACCAGCGCATGGGGCATTATGGCTCTGCTTGAACAGGAGGATACTAAACCAATCGTCGATAAAATCGTCCATTGGCTGGTCCGGAACCGGCGAGGACAGCACTGGCGTTCAACCCGGGAAACTGGTGTGGCGGTTATGGCTCTAAGTAAAGTTATTAAGAAAAAAAACCAAGAAGAAGGTTTTGAAACTATTGATTATGAAATACAAATTAATGAAAAACCACTGCAAAGCGGTACCATCCAATCCGAAAAAATTGTCAAACCCTTAGAGATAACCGTTTCTCCAAATATGTTTACCAATGGTGAAAATGAAATTCATCTTTTGACGAATCAAGATGGCGGATTCTGGTCGTTGAACACGTCGCTTTTCCATCATGGTAAAGTCTTGAATCCGATTGAAGATAAATACATAACCATCACTCGCCTTTATGAACGCGCGATACATACCAAAGATTATCAAGGCCGGCCTAAAATCATGACGGAAGGTTTTTCACCGGATGAACAATTAAAGATTGGTCAGGAAATCCTTGTGTCACTGGTTCTTGAATCGAAGGAAAATCTCCCGTATATGATCATTGAAGACCCGCTGCCGAGCGGCTGCGAGGTGGTCGAGTCTTTTCTGGAGAAAAATCTTCGTGGCTGGAGCCCTTACTCACATCACGAGCGCCGTGATCAGAAAATGGTGTTTTTCCTGGAAAATGTTCCCAAAGGTGAAACTCGTATTGAATATCTTATCCGAACTGAACTCGGTGGTTCTTTCCTGACAAATCCATCACACGGGTGGTGTATGTATTATCCGGAGATCAGCGCGTTTAGTGCTTCTAATGAGTTGAAGGTCATAGGAAAGTAGTTCCTACAGGCATTATTCTTCACTAATTTCATTTAAGGAAAGGAGTGTGAAATAAGAAAAGATTAGTACGTTCGCTCAAGATACTTGCGGAAAGCAGCAAAATATATATATAAGTTCACCAATATATTAATCCGAAATGAGGATCCAAATTATGAAACAACATTATGTTTGGCTTTCTTTATTACTGTGTGCACTCACGGCCTTGGCGGCAGAAAAGCAATCACCCGCTAATGAGACAACAATTCGTTTCTATCGTTTCCCACCGGATGTATCGGCCTCAGACATAATTTTGGAACCTATCACCATCAAGAAAAAAGGATTTGTGATCTCTCCTATAGATCAATTCAAAGATGAATCCCAAGAATATTCTCTTGACGTTACCTATCCTAAACTCAAAAACCATCCTGATCCCCGTATTGAAGGCCGCATCAACCGCATGTTTGAACGCTTGCTGTTTCTCGGGGTTTTGAACAAAACTGCAGATAATTGGTGGTCTCTGGAATTTATTGATTTAGATACCATAGATTCGCATGGAGTGGAATTGATTACGAATTTTAATGTGGGCATCCAGCAAGATAATTTACTTTCGATTGAACAAGAGTACTGGTCGATGATTTACAAGGGGGCGAATGGTATCGACTGCTCCATTACCCTTACTCTCAATCTTTCCAATGGAAGAATATATCAGTTGGATGATCTATTTGTGAAGAATTATTCGCCCAAATTTTTGGAAATTGTCAATCAAACTTTGAAAGCCAAAATAGAAAATGCCAAGGAAGTGAAAAAGGTTACCCACTTCTTAATTACCCCCAAAAATTTCAAAGTCATCTTTGATGAATATGAAGTAGCGGCGGGCTTTCACGGCAAGGTTAAAATCGATATACCTTATAGGGAGCTTGAGGAGTTCATTGACAAAAAATGTCCTTTAGCGGGTTTCCTAAAGCATGCGGAGAAATAAAAAAATCGGGGTGGACGGATTTGAACCGCCGACCCACTGCTCCCAAAGCAGTTGCGCTACCAGACTGCGCTACACCCCGAATTGACTTGAATTTAAAAGTTTGTTTACAGAAATTTTGTTAATCTGAAGCATTATTATAACGCATAATGCCTATTGTACAATCCGCCCAGCAAAAGAAATCGTTTGCTCAATCCTATGTGTACAATTCTTTTCATCCCACGATCTGTTATAATTTTTTCAATTATCATCTTCGGGCGTTAAAACAACTTCAGAAAATCAAATCAGGAACATTTTTCTCTTTATGCTGGCGAGTATCATCATCTTGCAGTCCTTATTCTTCCCGCTGGTACGTTTTCGTCTGAAAATATATCCCGAAAGGAAAGTCCAATGGATGAACATAAATATACAAACCGTTTAATCAATGAGACCAGTCCCTATTTACTGCAGCACGCACATAATCCTGTGGATTGGTATCCATGGGCTGACGAAGCGCTGCAAAAGGCCAAGGAAGAAAATAAACCGATATTTTTGAGTATCGGATATTCCGCCTGCCATTGGTGCCATGTAATGGAGCACGAATCGTTCGAGAATGAAGAGATTGCGGCGATTATGAATGAACATTTCATCAATATCAAAGTCGATCGTGAAGAACGGCCTGATCTGGATGAGATTTATATGAGTGCTGTGCAGTTGATGACTGGTTCAGGTGGCTGGCCAATGTCGGTATTTCTCACACCTGATTTAAAACCATTTTACGGAGGAACTTATTTCCCACCAAAAGATATGTACGGCCGGCCTGGATTCCCAACA
>CAZXSQ010000459.1:0-5348 GCA_964643335.1 uncultured bacterium | reverse complement strand
CAACCACCGCTGCCCGCACGAAGCGCATAGGTTTCATTATCAGCCGTGTTGGTATAAGTAACTGTCAAATTGGAAAACTCAGCCTTCCCTGACGTTGGGGTAACAGTCTCGTTAGTGAAAGTGGCCGATCCCTCACCCCCGGTTTCCGACAGGGAAATTTCCGTGGTGTAATCGCTGTCAACAGTATTATTGGCGTCCACTGCCCACACTACCGGATCGGCCGTGAAATCCAGCTGTCTTCCACTAACTCCCGTAAGCGGCGATGGTTGGGTGTGAAAAATTAATTTGGTTGCTATTACATTTGATGAAATACTGCTGGAATCGGCTGCCGTTAAATCCCCGCTTGTGGCCCGCAGTGTAAATGTTTCGTTGTCCACTGCAGCGGTGTAGGTTACTGCCATATCAGTAAAAGTAGCCACACCATCGGATGGGGTGGCGGCATTGTTGGTATACGTGGCGTTCCCTGCTCCGTTTTCTGTCAACGTGATTTCGGTGGAATAATCCTCATCCACAGTATCATCAGCATCCACCGCCTTGACCACGGGATCATCGGTGAAATCCAATGTCTGGCCGCTTGTGCTGGTTAAGGGATCGGGCTGTGTGGTGAAAATTAACTTGGTGGCTACGACATCACAGGTAACCTCATTGGAGTAGACCGGGTCTAATCCAGATGACCCGTCATCTGCCATTAAGGTAAAAGTTTCATGATCAGTGGTAGCCGTATAGTACAAACCAGGAAAATTTGCTACTCCATTTGAAGCGGCAACAATATTATTTTTTAGGTTTCCATCGGAGGTTTCCACCAGCACCACCCCATAGTCAAAATCTGTATCGGTATTCTCAGCGGCATCCTGTGCCTTCACTACAGGTGTCTGGTTCAGAGTTACCCCGCTCACCGAACCTGCCGGCTGGGTGGTGAAAACCAATTGTGTCGCAGTGATGTCCACCGTACTTCCCGAGTCATTATCCACAGCAGTCTGATCAGACGCCATGTGGGTTTTTCCGGAATCGACGGTGACATCTGTATCGCCATCCACGCTCAGGATAAATGTGTCGTCTTCCGTCAGTCCGGTATTATCGTTGTAGTAGGCGTTAACGGTGTAGGTTTCATTTTCACCATCCGCAATGGAAATATTCAGTCCAGAAAAGGTAATTGTGTCCGCCCCGCTGTTGTAAGTACCAACCACATTACTGGTGTCCAGCCCGTTTAGCCGAAAAGTAACCTTGTCAAAAGGGCCGCTTCCCGAGGTGTGCAGTACAATCTGAGAAATATCCAACGATAAGCCATCACCACTGCCTCCATCTGTGAGCGTAAAGTCAAAAATATCAACCGCCTCCCCCGTTGAGTCTACCGTCGACGGCAACGGCACTGGTTCTGTTACATACGAGGCTTCAGTTAAAGTACCGTCACTATCATAACTTGGCGAGATAAAATAAGCCGAATTGCCGTATTTCGCTCCAACAACCATGTTCTCTCCGGAGATTGACACCGAAAATCCAAAATAATCACCCGACTCGGCGTTGGAAACGGTGAGTTTGGTATTTTCTGTTAAATCTCCACTCCATCCACCACTAGGTTTGACAAACACATAGGCCGCCCCGGCATCAGAATTTCCATGTGCCCCGACCACGATGGTATCTCCGGAAATAGACACCGCTTTTCCAAACCAATCATTCGCTTCGGCATCGGAGGTGGTGAGTGAGGCATCTTCAATCAAATTTCCTGACCACCCCCCATCAGGTTCGACAAACACATAGGCTGCACCAGCACTTCGATAAGTGTCATCGCCACTGTGTTTATCCGTATCATACGTTCCAACCACAATGGTATCTCCGGAGATAGACATTGCAGATCCAGAAAAATCGGCATAGGCATCGGAGATGGTGAGTGAGGCGTCTTCAATCAAATCTCCCGACCACCCCCCCCCATCAGGTTCGACAAACACATAGGCTGCACCACCGGTTTGAACACTAGGCCCAACCACAATGGTATCTCCGGAGATAGACACCGAAGATCCTAAATAATATTTCTCAGCGGCAACGGAGGCGGTGAGTGAGGCGTCTTCAAACAAATCTCCTGACCACCCCCCCTCAGGTTTGACAAACACATAGGCCGCCCCGGCATTACCTATGGTATTTGAACTGCCGTTATGATAAGGCGCCCCAACCACAATGGTATCTCCGGAAATAGACACCGCTTTTCCAAATTCATCAGACCCAGTGGGGTCGTCGGCGGTGAGTTTGGCGGTTTCTGTTAAATCTCCATCCCATCCACCACTAGGTTTGACAAACACATAGGCCGCCCCCGCCCCCTCTCCCTCCCCATTTGCTCCAACCACGATGGTATCTCCTGAAATGGACACCGAAGAACCAAAATAATCCCCATCAGCGCCATCGGAAGCTTGGAGCGTAGCCGAGTGTGACCAATTGTCACCATTTCGAGTATAAACATAGGCAGCCCCGGTCTCTTCATTTATTCCATAATCTCCAACAACAATCGTGTCACCATCCATGGCAACAGACTTGCCAAAATCTTCATGTGTAACACCATCTATATCAGGTAATTTTGTCACCTCGTAATTCGCCGCGCACGCTTCAAACGATGAACCACTTCCCAAAATCCCGAAATCCAGCATTCCTATGAACAATGCCAATAAAAAAGTGCGACGATGTGACAACTGCATATAAGTTTCTCCTCTATTTCAAACTGCAAACATGTTACAGTTTGTTCCTTATCCAGTGTAAATGCATATCTCTATATTGAAAAACAATTATCATTTAATAGATAACAAATATATTGGCGCATTACGCCTTATGTCTAATAAAGACAGTTGAAATTTGAAGCGCTATCCGCCGCAGCAGAGACCGGCTTCTTGAGGATACCGCTGAAAAATTGGTGCTATGTTAGAGACATGCCCTCAATTAGTGCAGTAACCCTTCGAGTTAACTATTTGACAAACAGATAGGAAAGTCAGTGGTGGAAACGAGACCCCACCGAGAAACCTATCATAAGACCCAAAGTATAAACATCTATTAAATAGTGTAATAAATGAGACTAAGTTGTCAATAGAAAACGAGCTTGTTGTTCTACTCATGGACGGCACAGGCGGGACCGCCTGTTTCAACCTCCAACAAATCCCGTAGGGATGACAACGTGTAGTTCCGTGGGTGTGAACCCACAGAAACCCCATAGGTGTGAACCCACGGAATTCAATAATAAAATTGACTTCACCCCAAAAATATCCGATAATGGAATAAAGGCACAAATCTTACAGAGGAAAAATACAATCATGAGTGACCAATCTCCGTTATCCAGACGCCGTTTTATCACCATGTCTCCCTTGGCCGTTTCCACTCTCACAGTGAGCAGTGCTAATGCTGCTGAGTCTCCAATACCCTCTCCCGACTATGAAATCCCAGAGAGTGGTTTTTACGGGAAGAAAGAGAACAAACGTGACTGGAGTGGCGATCCCCGCTCTGGTAAAGTCATCTTCGCCGCACATTGTATGCTCAACCAGAATGCCCGCATCCTCCGCGCCGCCGACTTCCCCGCCATGTTCGACCCGCTGGTAGACTACCTGCAAAAAGCCCGCCTCGGTTTGATCCAAATTCCCTGCCCGGAACTCTACTGCCTTGGCCTGGGACGCCGTGGAGTACGTGTGGGTTTGGAAAGTCCTTCCGGTATGCAGCGGCTGCAAAGGTTGATCGACGACCTGATATTCACCATCCGTGAGTATCGCTTCCAAGGATTTGAGGCCGTCTGCATTCTTGGCAAAGATGGCAGCCCGTCCTGTGGTGTATCCCGCACCTGGCTTGATGGCCGCCAACAAGACGGCCAGGGTGTTTTCATCCGCGAGTTAAAAAAGCGCCTGGCTGCTGAAGAACTGGATATTCCCGTGATTGGCGTAGCGGATCACGAACAGGATAAAGCCATCCAATGGCTGGAAGAGAAACTTTGAAAAGTGCTAATTCCCCATTAAATCTATTTTTTTTACCGTTGAATCCGGCAGAGGGGCAGTAATTCTGGGAGCGCGAGCATCCTTGCCCGCATCGTTAGTGATCTTTTGAGAACCACGAAAATACGAAATAGTTCACGAAAACACGAATTTTTTGTTTTGTGGTGTTCATCTCTTTCGTGCCTTCGTGGTTCAAAATGTATAATGATATAATATGGAACCATAGTTCAATACGAGGGAATCAAAATGACAAAAACAGTTCATGCGATTTTTGATGGCAAAGTATTTTGTCCCAAAGAACCAGTAGATTTTGAAGTGAATGGCCATTATATTTTGCAGATCCAACCCGAAGTGCATAGCAGAAATAGTGAAATCGAATCGGACCCCGCTTTCGATTTGTCCTCGATAGCCGTAAAAACGGAAATTCCCAACCTGGCGGCTGAACATGATCATTATCTCTATGGAGTTCCCAAACGAGATTCCGATGACTAAATCTATTTGCTTTGTCGACACCGTTGGCTGGATCGCTATATTGAATGTTGACGATGAACTTCATGACAAATCAGACAAAATATACAAAACGATGATGCTATCAGGATATAGTTTTGTCACTTCTACAGCAGTTCTGAATGAGGTTGCTAATGCACTTTCTAAATCCAGCCGACGAAATTCAATAGTAGAATTCTATAAAAGGCTTCAAAAATCTCCGATTGTAGAAATCGTATTCGTAGATATGAAATTATGGGAATCTGGATGGTATCTTTATGAAAACCGACATGATAAAGATTGGAGCTTGACGGATTGCATATCATTTATAATTATGGATGAAAGAAAAATTCAAGATTCATTAACGAATGATAAACATTTCGAGCAAGCAGGTTATAATGCCATTATAAGAAAAAACAAACATTAGGAACGTTATTTGCATTATTGCTTCCTTCCCATCCCAGAAACATAATAACTCCCCCCATCAATCTCAACTCCATCCTTCAACTTATATGCCGTTTCCCCAAAATTAACCGTAACGGTAACTCCATTTGAGAACTCTGTCTGCTGAACACTCCGGTCGGGTGTCAGAAAGCGGTGATCGGTCATTTCGGCGTAGCCTACTGCGCGGGCTACCTTGCAAATATTCTGGTAACTTTGGACGAAACGTTCCTTGTTATCCTCCCAGAAACTCTTTTCGAACATGAACATGGGTGGGGTGCCGTAGAGGATATTGAAGAGGTCGCGTTTGTCCCATAGGGCAGGGAGTTTATTGTTGTAATCTCCCCAGTACCACTGGGCGACGACGCAGTCATGATACACGAGTTCCCACAGCGGCAGGCGGTATTTGTGCCCCAATTGGAATTTTTCGACCCGTTCCGGAACCTCCTCCCATATACGGCGCAT
>CAZXSQ010000458.1:0-5387 GCA_964643335.1 uncultured bacterium | reverse complement strand
TTTTCAACGGGATACTGCTTGTTATTCATTGTAATTCTAATTCCTTTCTACTTGTGAAGTTTAATTATGGGGGATGTGAGAACCTGTAGGGGCGGTTCGCGAACCGCCCCTACAAATGCCCATATTGATGTGCCCTAGCGAGCTTATTTGTTTTACGAACAATTTAAATCAAAAAGCATGGTGGATATACGATTAAAGAGCATTTTTGGTTACGCTTAAAGTGGTGTGAGGTGGAAATTAACGGCGTAGGGGATACATGATGGTTCATCAGGCGAAAGCCCTATGAGGTGGGTGCCACAACATAGGGCAAACACATAGGTTTGCCCCTGCCCTATGAGGTGGATTCCACAACATAGGGCAAACACATAGGTTTGCCCCTACCCTATGAGGTGGATTCCAAAACATAAGGCAAACACATAGGTTTGCCCCTGCCCTATGAGGTGGATTCCACAACATAGGGCAAACATATAGGTTTGCCCCTGCCATATGTAGGGTTAGACCTATGTGTCTAACCTGTTTTGAGATATACCCAGGCGGGGCGCCTGAGCTACCTTATTAGTTATATTAGATCAGGCCGTATTTTTTTCCTTTTTCCCGGATGGTTTTACGGCTGGCACCGGAGACTTGGGAGGCTTTGGATATGTTGCCGTCAACATGTTCCAGCAAGACCGTTAAATATTTTTTCTCGAACACTTCTACGGCGGTGTAGAAAGGGGTAGATAGAATCGATTCCTCCGAATCGGGGATATCGGGTGGCTCTTCCATGGTATTTAGTGAACCGTTGAAAATAATCTCCGGCATTTCGATGCTGTCACTTTCAGTGAGCGCAATTGCTCGATCGACAACGGTTCTTAATTCACGGACATTTCCCGGCCAGAAATACTGCATGAGCACTTCCATGGCCTCGGGACTAAAAGAGGAAGGAATCCGGTCATAGTATTGGGCATTCTGTTCCAAAAAGTGCTGGGCCAGTAATGGAATATCCTCTTTTCGTTCCCGCAAAGGCGGAATATCGATAATAAAGCCGGATAAACGATAATATAAATCCTCGCGAAAGCGCCCTTCCGTGACTTGCTCATGTAAAGGCACATTGGAGGCGGCAAGAATACGAACATCCACGGGGATCATGGTATTTTCGCCCAGACGGCGTACCTTTTTTTCCTCGATGACTCTCAAAAGGCGGGATTGGAGATAGGACGAGGCATTACCAACCTCATCCAGCAATAAAGTGCCACCATGGGCTGTTTCGATCATGCCGATACGATCCGAGGTGGAACCGGTAAAAGAGCCGTGTTTATGCCCAAACAGTTCACTTTCCAGAAGTGTATCGGACAGCGCTCCGCAATCGATAGGCACAAAACGCTTGCTTTTGCGTGAACTGGATGAATGGATCGCTTGCGCGATCAGTTCCTTACCCACTCCACTTTCGCCTTGAATCAAGACAGAGCCATACATGCGGGCCACTTTAGGAATGAGGGCAAAAATTTTACGCATTCCAGGCGATTTACCGATTAAATTATGAAAGCGGTGTTCTTTATGATCGGCTCCTCTCATGGAGAGGCGGCGTTTCACCCGGTCAACATTGAGTAAAATTTCCTGCGGTTCAACCGGCTTGATAAGATAATTGAGTGCACCATGGCGCATTGCCTCAACAGCACTGTTAATCGTGCCATAGCCGGTAATGATCATGATTTCGGTGTCCGGATGGCCAGTCTTCACTTCCTTGAGAAGGTCAACGCCGTTCATCCCGGCCATGGACAAATCGGTCAAGATTAAATCGAAATCTTTTTCTTCCAGTGAAGCGAGCGCTTCATTGCTGCTGTAAGCTACATCAACCTTATTGCCCTCACCGGTAAGAAGATCGTTGAGGGTAGAAACCATATCCGGTTCATCATCTACAACGAGAATTCGCAGAGATATTTCGGATTGTAAAATGTCCATTTATACATTCCAAGTTATATCAAGTGAACTTTGAGCAATAAAGACGAGCGAAATCTCAACCGGTTTTCCGTTCACGGCCTGGAGTAAGTTCTTCATTTTTTTGGGGATCATGCACAGCAACCAGTCTTGGCAACGTGATTGAGAACGAGCTTCCCCTGCCTTTTAGGCTTTGGACTTTAATATCCCCCCCAAGGTCTCGAGCGATGCAGCGTGCGATTGTCAAACCTAAACCGGTTCCCTGACCATTCTTTTTTGTCGTATAAAATTGATCGAATATCTTGTCCAAATCAGTAGAGGAAATTCCGCATCCCGTATCCGTCACAGATATACAGACACCTTGCTGCCAAGGTTTGATATCAACAGTGATTTTACCTCCTTTATCCATACTTTGAATGGCGTTCAGAATTAAGTTAAGAAGGCATTCCTGCAGGGCGTTCCGATCAATCCTGACAAAAGAGAGTGGTTGATAGTTCCTTTTCAATTCAATTTTCCGCCATTCCAATTCTTTGGAAAACAATATCAACAAGTCATCCACCACATCACAAATACTGACGACTTCTTTATTACCACTCGACACCCGTGAAAGATTGAGGAGGTTATCAATGAATTCACTGGCGCGGGCCACATTGCGGTTAATGATGTCAATGTTGTTTTTTAAGGACGGTTCATTGGAATGTATCGCTCGATCAATGTTATAAGTGGCAGTTCTGATCATCCCAAGAAGATTTCGCATCTCATGAGAGACGCTGGAGGACAACTGACCGATAGCGGCCATCTTCTCCATTTGGGACAGATTGTACTGAAGATTATCGAATGATGAGTTCACTGTGATATCTTTTTTAATCTCTTTTGGGATCGGGAACTGAGTAACCATTTTTTCCTCAACCTAATTCAAATAATAGTTTTTTTGATTTATATAAAATAAATATACTTGAATTTTCAGCATAGAATTTCAAAATACGAGCAAATTTAACATCCCAGCGATTATCAATATTTTACACAAAACAAAGAGGAAAGCATAACTCTAAACAAATAAAAGTTATTTAGAGTCAAAGTTACTGTACTATATTCACTGAGTGGTGTCAACAGTTTTTGTTTCAATAGTTTAGGAAATATGCCACTTTTAATTAACACAAAATGGAATATTTAGTCCAACGATTTTGGCACCTTTATAGCCAATAAAATCATAAGCTTATAAAAATGAAAGAGATTCTAATCGGGAAAGTTCGCCCATACTCATTTGTGATTTTACCGGCTGGGCAACACAGACCGTAAAGCAAGTTTTTTTTTATGAGACTGTTAGATATCAAGGTGGAACAAGAAGAACATATTCGGAATAATAAGACCACTTTAGCTGTTTCAAAATCTTTAAATAAAGTAATGAAAAGAAACGAAAGCCTTATTAATGAACTCGAATTTGCATAATATTTTTACATGATCTTCAGAATGTTTTGTTTAATCAAATTCACGTTTTTAGATTCCCGCCTGCGAAAACCGGTGTACTGGGCCTAGATATAGTTCGTTATTCACCATATAAAAGAGACGTTGGGATCGAGGAATCTCTTGGCAATAAATAGATTTCCAAGTTGTCAATATACACGGTAACATCCTCTGATTGACCTACAACCTGGAAAAGAGGAACGATAGCCCCTTCCGGTGAGTCGTAAATTAGAACCATGCGCTTATAGTTTTCTAGAAAGAGTCTGCTGTCTGAGTTAACATTCATAGCCATTGAACCATCCATGGAACTATCTAACACGGCCAATCCTAGCGAAGCCCCGGGAGAATTTGATAAAGCCGAGATTCTTACAAGAACCATATGGTCTCCGGCATCCACAGCGGGGAATAGAAGCATATGCACCTGATCTGTAGAAACATCTATTTTTACTCCTCGTCCATCGGTAAAGTTTCCCGCACCTGACGGTATATTTTCAATAACGGCTGATCCACCAGGCAAGTCTGTAAATCCACCGGACTGTTCCGTAAATTCATCCTCACTTTCCATTTCAAATATATAAGATGGTGTAAAAGCCGGAGTTGGCGTAACTATGGGTGTGGCTGAAACTTGAGAGGCGGCGATGCGAAAGCCAACAAATTCAGACACACTACCCGGCCAGGCTGAAGAGCGAACCGCCGAACGGAGGTGGCTTTGAACATTAAACCAGCATCCACCTCTGCCTACCCGAAGAGAGACTGTCTCCTGATGAATCGGATCAATTTGTGGCTCTGGCTGATACCTATAATACTCATCGGAACACCACTCGGTTACATTTCCACTCATATCGAACAATCCCCATCGATTAGGTAATTTTAAACCCACTTCATGGGTGCGTAATCCCGCATTGCCAAAATACCAGGCATAATCGTTAATTTCAGAATAAGAAACATCATCCGACCAATAGTATCTTGTCTTTGTTCCTGCTCTGCATGAATATTCCCATTCCGCTTCGGTTGGCAGCCGGAAACCATCCGTATCCAGGTTTACAGTCCAATTGAACTCATCGTAAGCGGGCGTTCTACCGGTCAACCGGCTCAACATATTGCAAAACCGTGCGCAATCAAACCAACTCACCTGTTCTACCGGACGATCATCTCCTTGAAAATGCGATGGATTCGTCCCCATTACCGCTTCCCATTGAGCCTGGGTAATTTCATACTGGCTCAATAAAAACTCTCGGCTGATCGTAACCCGGTGTTGAGGCCCTTCATCCTCATTGCGATCTAATTCACTTTCTGGGCTGCCCATTAAAAAGGTTCCGGGAGGAATTCGCACCATTTCCAAATCTTGCACACCGTCAGCTATATTCGGAACATCAATCGTTATCTCCGGCAGGAAGGTTGGTGTATTTGTGGGAGTATAGGTCGAAGTAGGTTCTATTATCCTGATTGGAGTCGGGCTAAATGTATTTGTTGGAGTAGGAGAAGGTGTAATTGTTGGTGTAAATGTTGGAAGCGGGGTATGAGTCGGAGTATATCCAAAAGGTTCAACATGAGTGGAAGCTATACGCAATCCAACGAAAGCGGATTGGCTTCCTGGCCATGCATTTGACCTGACCGCAGAACGCACCTTGCTGGGTACATCGAACCAACTTCCACCGCGTCCGACTTTCATGGAAACTGTTTCTTGATCTACAGGATCAATTTGAGGTTCACTCGGATACGGATTGTACCCATCCGTACACCATTCGGTCACATTGCCGCTCATGTCAAAAAGGTTCCAAGGATTCGGTAATTTCAATCCCACCTCATGAGTTTGCAAATTGGAATTTCCGAAATACCAGGCATAGTGATCGATATCCACATAGGAAGGATCATCCCACCAGTAATACCTGGACGTTGTGCCGGCACGGCAAGCGTATTCCCACTCGGCTTCAGTGGGAAGGCGGAAGCCGTCCGAGTCGAGATCGACAGACCAATCATCTTCATTGTAAGCAGGCATACGACCG
>CAZXSQ010000457.1:0-5400 GCA_964643335.1 uncultured bacterium | reverse complement strand
CGGCTTGTTTACAACCAACACCCCACCGAACGGCGCAATCGGATCGGCTTTAAACGCCTTGGTATAGGCTTCGGATAAAGAATCACCGATAGCCACACCGGATGGATTGTTATGTTTGATTATGATAGCACAGGGATAGTCATAAAAATATTTCAGGATCGCCAATCCGCTGTCGATATCTGTTAGATTGATTTTACTGGGATGTTTTCCAAATTGAATGAGTGATTCACTATCAATCGCTCCAACAAGTCCTTGGCCGGTACCCAAAAAAGTTATCCCGGCTAAAACAAGATGACCGTTGATAGGACGATACAACGCAGCTTCCTGTCCAGGATTCTCACCGTAACGCAAGCCTTTTTCAATAACTTCTCCTTGGTCATTTGGAAGGCCCCAGGTTACTTTCTCGTACAGGCAAACTTGCGCTTCCGTCACTTTCAGAACATCGATGTCATTAGGATTTTCAGTATATCCGGTGAAGAAGTATTTGGGGAAATGATCATCGATAATTGTCCGGTATTGCTTGATATCCATAACATCCTCTCCAGTTCCTTCATAAATATGACTAGGTTTAATTTTCTTTTAAATCTATGATATCAACGCCATTTGACGGTTCACTTACAAATACGGCATTGCGAGCCGAAGAATCTTTTTCTGAATAGAATTCGGCCATTACATTTTTCACTAACCGTTCGGCTTTTCTACGGCGAACAAGATTGACTGTGCATCCACCAAAGCCCGCGCCGGTCAGCCGTGCGCCTAAAGCCCCATTTTTTCGCGAAATATCGGCAAGCCGGTTTAATTCCGGGCAGGATATTTCAAAGTCATCTCGGGCACTGGTGTGGCCTTCATACATTAATTGTCCAAAGCCTTCAACGTCTCCTTGTTTTAGCAAATCCACACTGCGTTCAACCCGCCAACCGTCGGTTATAATGTGACGGTACCGCTTGCCACAGTAAAAATTCATGTTGGTGTAATCCTTTTCATCGATAAAAGAATAATCCTCCAGCATAGTTTTAATTGGATTCTCATCCCCAAACTCAGAACATAAGTCCGAATAGGTGTAGGAGTCTTTCAATGCTTTATCAGCAAGTGAAGCGAGTTTTTTATAGGAATAATTCCATGGACTATGCAGCAAGTCGCCCAAACGTTCGAAATCGGAAGGTTGATTATTTTGTTCCAGATATTTTTTGAGCAGCATTGATGCAAAACGGCATTCGACGGCTCGTTTATTGTATCCTTGCAAAGCGTTTTCCGTTTTTTTGGCTCGGACCAGGCTGTTACAGATAACAAAAGTGACGTTTCGGGGAAGGGAAACCGGTTGAACGTGCAGAGGGAAAAAGTCTATTTTGAGAAGATGATCCTTTTCTCCAAGCAGACAAACCGCCTGGTCCATCCCGCCGCCGCGGGTGCCAACATAATGTTCGGCTTTGGCCATTTTATCTGCCAGTTCAATCGAATCATAGGATATACCATTGGTATGAAGCAGTGCCACAGCCGAACCGGTTACAATGGCTGAAGAGGAGGATAATCCTACACCTTGAGGGATGTCGCCGGTAATGAGAATATCGCATCCTTTGAGTTTTTTCCCTGAACTGAATTCATTCAAAACAGCTTGCATTCCTGCCTTGACATAATTACTCCAATGTCCTTGAGGATGTTTTGGTAAAGGAGATTCAAGAGTGAATTCTGCTTTTTCAAGCTGATATTCCATCGCCCAGACATTAACTTGATGATCATCACGAGGCCGGACGGTAATAATTATATGTTGATGAATGGCCATCGGCATAACGGGAAGTCCGTTATAATCCGTGTGTTCCCCCAGAAGATTGACACGGCCTGGAGCACGGACGACGAAAGCAGGAGACATCTCTGTTATATAGTAGAATATCTTGAGATCTGGATTGAAAGTCATGTCTGATATTCTCCAATCAAGAATTCAATTCATTCAGGTTTCTGATCTGGCTTGTATCGTCCAGAATATCTTGATTTTCTTGGATGATTGTACGCAGCCGTTCCACATCGTCCGGTGTTCCGATGTCCCCCCAAAAACCTCCCAGTTTCATTACACGAACAGGTAGGTTATCCTCAATCTCCAGACGAATGGCATCGGGCAGTTCATATTCACCGCGCGGTGAAAGCTCCACCTTGGGTAGGTAAGAAAAAATACTCGGTTCAAACACAAATAATCCGGAGTTGTTCCAATTCGATGTCGAAGTTCCCCGAGGTGGTTTTTCAATGATTTTCTCCACCCGGCGTGTTTGTTCGTCAAAATAAACGGCTGCACCTTTATGGGGATCTTCAATTTTGTTGACACCAAGAATAGTGGCGGCCGGTTCACATTTGTAATCCTCGATGATGCGGGTATAGTTTTCCAATGATGTAATAATATCCCCGAAAGTCATTAAAAAAGGGGCATCTTCCACCGCGTTTTTTGTCAATTCCAGTGCACTGGCGGTTCCATCTTGAACCGGCTGCCTGATGTATTCAACTTGAATCCCGAATCCCTCACCATCACCGATATGGTCTTCAATGATATTGGCGTAATAGCCGGTAACCACAATGAACTCTTTTATTTCTGTATCCCGAATGGCGCAGATAATCCGTTCAATGATGCGCTGCTTACCAATATCCACCATCGGCTTCGGCTGATTTTCGGTCATATGTTTCATACGGGTGCCTTTACCCGCCGCAAGAATTACAGATTTCATGTGATAACTCTACTCATGTATGTGGGAATGTTAAAAGTTGGTTATACTTGTTCATGGTATGGAATATGCTAATAAGTATAACTTTTATTGATGAATGAAATAGGGAACTGAATGATAACATATCTTCACATCATAGCAAAAGGCCGGAAGCAAACCTTCCGGCCTTTTTAAAGGTTATTTCAGTTCATGACGCTATTGATTCATTTGTAAGAATAACGTCTGTGCGTCTTGTGGCGTTATCCTACCGTCACCGTTCACGTCACCAGCTGCTAATTGCTCATCAGTAGGTTCTTCACCACTTAGGAAGAATTCTAGTATCGATACAACGTCTTCTTCCGTCACTTCCCCGTCACCATCGAAGTCACCTGGTTCTTCAGGCACCTCCGGCGTAGGTGTCGGCGTTGGTGATGGCGGCACCGGTGTTGGTGATTCCGGCGTTGGAGTCGGAGTCGGCGTCTCCGGTTCTGGAGTGGCCGTCGGTGTCTCTACCGGAGTCTCTGTCGGTGGAACCGGTGTATCCGTCGGAGTTTCAGCTGGCGCTTCTGTTGGTGTCGGCGGCACTGGCGTATCCGTTGGAGTTTCTGCTGGCGCTTCAGTCGGAGTCGGTGGAACTGGAGTCGGGGTTTCCGTTGGGGTTTCGGTAGGGGTCTCATCCACTTGTGCTGAGACAATAGGGGTTGACCACATTCCGATTACAAACAAAAGAGTTAAAAAGATAAATATTTTTGGCAGATGCCTTAGCATGAGACCTCTCCTTTCAAAACCTCAAGCCTACACTTATGAATAAATAGAGTTATTCCCTCACAAACTTACCACTAAACTATAATTTACAACCATTAGTCTTGTCAAGGACATATCACCATTTTTCGGCGAACTTTTTTAAATTTTAATATATATACAAATTACATTTTACAATATATATAAATAATATACTTTGGATTATTGAGCTTTATTTTTCTCTCCTGAAGACACGAATAGGACACATAACAACGCGGCTGTAATTCCTGGAAACCCAAACCAGAAGAATCCATGTTGAATAGCGTTATCCCTGCTCATGAGAGAATAACCATCCACAATCGTGCTGCCAAGCATATAACCTGTAATTTGTCCTGCCACGATGGAAAAGTAAAGTATAGCTTGGGCTGTGGAACGTACTTTTTCTTCACATTCAGAGTCTAAATACATAGCCGAGGCAAAAAATAACCCAATAACAGCCGGTCCATGTAAAGCAAAAAAAAGAATCATAAGCAGGGGTGAAGAGACTTGCGAAAGTCCAAGCCAGCGGAAACCATCCGCGGCAAAGCCAGCAACTAGAATGGTTTTAATACCTAAAATCCGGACAAATTTATCAAGTTTGTAAGTGAATATGATCTCGACTCCTACACCAAAGAACCAAATTGATGAAAAAAAGAACTCCGAATAACCGCGATGTCCAATATACGGGCCTATATATTGTATGCCCGCTGCAGCCCCTACCGCCGTCACGTAAATAGTAAAATAAAACAATAACAACTTGATATTTTTGACCAATAAGAGGAAAGAACTGAAAGGGGGTTTTTCATGTTTTTCGAATTGTTTTTCGTCCCAGCCGGTGCAACTCAAAGTAATCAAATAGAAGATGGAAGCGCACCAGAAAACAAACGTGCGATCCGGTAATCCCATTTTTTGTGAAATCAGAACAAAAAAAGGGCAAAGGAAAAAAATTGTAAAGCAGAAACTCCCACTCCCAAAAGCCCGGATACGCCCGAATAAATGCCGTTGACGGGCACCGAGATAAGAGAGAATGATCGCCGATGAAAGGGGAATGGTCGATCCCATGCAGGCTATAAACAAGCAGGCCGTTGTCAATAACGGCGCATACCCTCCGATTGAGTGAGCAACACTCAGCAGAATGAGCAGTAAGGAAGAAATCAGCAAGATATATCTGAATGCATATGTCCGGCCTAAATACCGATCCGCTACCGCGCCCCAGATTGGTTGAAACATCAAAGAAACAAAAGCCGGCGCGGCCATCAACAAGCCGATCTGCTGATCCTCCAACCCTAAATCCAAGTCATAGTAGCGGGTTAGGTGAGGTAAAACGCAGGCTTGGGCAGAAAAAAGAAACCAGGTGCTGGCGATAACCAGTTTTCCGGTTTTTTTATGAGCTTCGTCGCGAAATAACACTGAATTTTATGGGGTTAAGGTTCCATACGCTTAATTTCTTTTTCGTTACCCATTACAAGTAACTTGTCATTGGTACGGAGTATTTGATCCGTATTAGGTATAAAACGAAATTCCGAATCGCCGGCTCGCCGAATTGCCAAAACTTGCGTTTTATATTGATTGATCATGTCCAGATCCCGTAATGATTTCCCATTCCAATTAGTGACTGTAATTTCTTGCAGGACAATTTCTTTCCAAAAGGGGAGCATTTCCAGAAAACCGGGTTTGTCCAAACGGTGAGCCAATTGTTCCGCTGCAACTTTCTCAGGGAAAATCGCCATATTCACCCCCAGCTTCATGAGAATCTTTTCATGATCTTCGCTGGTTGCCTTGACTATTACATTATCCACCCCAAGATCTTTTAAATGAAGCGCAACAAGGATGCTGGTATCCATTTTTTGTCCGACACAAACGATGACGTAGGTTAATTCTCCAAAACCTAACTCGGCGTAGCCGAAACCAAACAGGGATTCAGTTGGACTCGATT
>CAZXSQ010000456.1:0-5437 GCA_964643335.1 uncultured bacterium | reverse complement strand
TTGATCAACCTCGATTAAAACTCCCCCATAATCCGCCCCCATCTTGGCAACCATATTCATATCCTCACGGCTGGTCAGACCGCATATTTTAACTTTATAGTGCATGGTGAACCTTATTCAATTGAATTGAAACGTGCTATAGAAATAATCTAATTTGCCAGACATATACATCAAGGGGTGGAAGTGGCTCTCATTTTTTAGACCCATCACGTTGTATTCAAATGTACTTGATGGATCGGTAAAAAAAATGATCGATTCTATTATGTTTTATTACAGATTACGCAAATGATTTGAGAAAATCAATGGTAATGCTAAGGAATAATTATAAATATTAATGTAAAAGGAATAATCCCAAAGGGATTAAAGAAAAAAGCCAGTGGGCAACGCCCCTGGAAAAAGTAAGTAAAAAGTAATTCGCCCTGAAAGGGCATAAGAAAAGGTACAGAACATGAATCTTCTTTTACCCTTTCAGGGTATTGGTGGATGGGGGATTTTCCCGGGGCTGTTAACCCTGGCTGTCATCTAAAACCCCATTGGGGTAAAAAAGCATAAAATCAATAAGTACGCGTTTATCGGATGAGCCGTAAATGTATTACATATATTGAATTGTTGAATAGGTTTTACAGTTTCTTCATGCCATTGATGGTATATGGTTGGCGGTATTTTCTGTGGGTGCCTTGTAGGATGGCGTTGGCTTCTTCGCTGTTGGTGCATTCTTCTTTTTCGGGATCGAACTCTATGGTTTGGCCGGTTAAGTAAGACGCATTGGCCAGGTGGCATAAGGAGGCAGAGAGATGGCCTTCTTCTATTGCGGCGTGGAGGTCTGCCATTTTCCGGGTTCGGACGGCTTGGATGAAGTTTTCGAAATGATTTTCGCTGCTGCTTCCACTGGGGCCCGGCTCGCGCTTACGGCCTAAGTAAATTTGATAACTGCCATAATTCCAGGTTTTCATGTATCCTTCCGAACCGAAGAATAAATCGCCGACAATGTTTCCCTTCGCATCGATATCAAGTTCGTCGTTGGTAATCCAATGCCGCACTTCGAATACCAGCATCTTGTTTTCATCGGGATACTTGAAACTGGCCACCAGTGTGTTTGGGGTTTCTTGATCATCGTCGAACATAAAGTGACCACCAATGGCCGAAGCCAGCCTTGGCTGTTTTACACCAAGTCCCCAACGGGCGATATCCATCTCATGAACGCCCTGGTTGCCGATATCACCGTTGCCGTAATGCCAATGCCAGTGCCAATTGTAATGAAAGCGGTTTTTTGTAAAGGGACGTTCCGGCGCTGGCCCCAGCCACAGGCCGTAATGGACACCGTCCGGCACCGGTTGAACCGGGGTGTGATGGATTGTATCCCGCCATTTATAGCATAAACCTTTGGCATAATACACTTCACCGATCGCACCATCCCGAAGATGTTGAATCGCCTCTCGGAAAGCACCAACACTGCGCCCCTGGGTTCCATGTTGGACGATCCGGTTATACTTTCGGGCCGCTTCAACCAACTTTCTCCCCTCATGGATATTGTGCGAGCAGGGCTTTTCGACATACACGTCTTTACCCGCTTCACATGCCCAGATGCCCATAATGGAATGCCAATGGTTGGGGGTGGCGATGGAAACCGCGTCGATATCGGGATTCTTCAGCATCTCTCGGATATCGACGTATTTTTTTACCGTGGGAGTAACGTAATCTTTCAATTCGTCTGCCCGTTTATTGAGGATGGATTCATCGATGTCGCACAACGCGATCACGTCGACATTCTGTTGCGAGCCAAAACCGCGCACATGCGCCGCTCCCCGACCGCGAAGCCCGACCACTCCCATCCGGATTTTGTCATTCGCACCGGCCCAGGATGCTTTGCCGATTAAACCTATGCTCACGGCTGTTGTTGCTGATCCCTTTATGAAATCACGCCTGTTTTCTTTATTCATGTTTCTTTCCCCCTTTATAATGATGTATGCTAATATCAACTTATTGACTTTCAAAGCGAACATGATAATGGCCATAATTTCAATATGATCATAAGTCAGTTTGGTATAGTTATCAATTGAGACAAGACAACTCTGTTTATTCTTCGAATTCATTTTTGAGGAGGGACATCACTACGATATCACAAAAACGGTTCTGGGTAAAAAACGCTTCCCGCAGGCGGCCGTCTTGCTTGAATCCCATTTTCTGATACATGCGAATGGCGGGTTCATTGAAGTCGAAGACTTCCAGATGGACACGATGGAGATTTAATTCATGAAAGCAGTAGCGAATCAATGTGTTGAAGGCGTCTTTGCCGTACCCTTTGCCATGAAAAGCCGGATCGAGGTGAAGACCGATTTCCGCATTCCTGTTCTTGTGATCGAGGTCTTTGATGAGGGTGTAACCGATGGGAGACTGTTCATTATTTTCGACGATAAAAACTAGATTTTTCGGGTCAGCTCCATGTGTTTCATACCACCGGCGCTGGCCGATTTCAGGAATCAGTAGACAGCTGCAGTGATAGGGCATCAAATCTGGGTGGTTGCGCCAGTATCGCAAAGTTTCCAAATCCTTATCTTCCAAGGCACGGAGATAAATTGAGTTTCCTTTTAACATGTTTTCAGACCTTTTCGGTTTCAAGAATAAATCGGCATGGCCGATTGGGTATGCCTGTGTTGGGCGGTTCCCGTGCTGGGTGATTCCCGAACTGGGCGGTTCCCGAACCGCCCCTACGTACAATAATTATGAACCACCGAATGAGATTACTGCTTGAATGACGCGGTCTATTTCATCATCAGTCAAATCCGGATAGAGGGGTAGACTGAGTATTCTTTTCCAAATTTCCTCGGCGATAGGGCATTGAGCGTCGAGCGGGGCGTAATAAGGATGCATATGTACTGGATAATAATGTACACCGGGAGCAATGCCTTTCTTTTTAAGATGAGCGACCAGCCGGTCCCGTTCAGGTACTTTGATATGATAAATATGCCATGAAGAATTGACGTTGGCATATTCGGGTGGAGTTTCGATCCATGCATGACAGGCAAAGCTTTCATTGTACCGCTCGACTACCACTTTTCGTTTTTTGTTATTTTCTGCCAATCGCTGCAGTTGAACGGTTCCGATCGCGGCGGAAATGTCATGCATATGATATTTAAATCCCAACTCATTGACCCAATACTGCCAGGCATAGACGCGTTCGCGGGAAGAGCGGGTGTAGGTGTCTTTTGAAATTCCCAGCCAGCGCATTTCCCGCATTTTTCGCGCCCAGGTGGAGTTATTGGTCATCACCGCACCGCCTTCACCGCAGGTGAGATTCTTTACCGCATGGAAGGAGAAGCACGTCAGGGGTGAGATTGTGCCGATTTTCTTATCTTTATATGTTGCGCCGCAGGCATGGGCGGCGTCTTCAATAACGGTTATTTTTCTTTCACCAATGACTTCTTGCAGTTCGTTCATCATGCAGGGATGACCACCATAATGAACTGGGATGATCGCGCGTGTTTTGTTGGTGAGTTTTCGACGGACATCGTCGATATTGAGGCAGAGGGTGTCTTCTTCCACATCGGCAAATACAACCTTCGCACCGCAGTATTTTACCACGTGGGCAGTCGAGACGAACGTGATGGTGGGTACGATGACCTCATCATCAGGTTTCAAGTCAAGTAATTGAAGAGCGAGGTGCAGCGCCGCGGTTCCCGAATTAACGCACACTACATGACCGGCTTCGAATTCTTGAGCTAGGGCTTGCTCGAACTGTTCGGTTACAGGGCCAAGCCCTAACCAGCCGGATTGCAGGACTTTGGTTACCGCCTCGATTTCCTTTTCTGTGATGGAGGGACGAAAAACGGGAATGAGCGGTTTATCTTTTTTTGTTTTGGAATCTTTGTTCACATTTTTTTTCATGACTGAAATGCCCTAATAGTATGTTTCTTAATCATAATATCGCCTTAGAGGCGAAGGAGTTGAATACAAAATCATTGAGTTAATATGAGTGGGTGTATAATATCATAGAACTGAGGGAAATGGCAAATCCCTTGAGGTAAAGCGAATTATTGAGTTATTTCAATAAAGGAGAAATTGTCGATGGCCAATCGTTCTCAGGATTGGTTCAATCAATCAATTAGAGATTTAGAGCTAGCTCGGGAATGCCAAGAAACCAATAAGCATGAATGGGCCTGTTTTGCAGCACAACAAGCAGCAGAAAAGGCCGTAAAATCATTGCATCTTTACTTCGGACAAAAAGCGAAGAGGTCTGTCATTTCAAAATTACTTAAAGAATTACTTGAATCCATCAATCTTCCGAAAGATTTAATCGAAAAAGGACAGATATTGGATAATTATTATATTCCCTCTCGTTATCCATGCAGTCATTCGGAAGGCGCTCCATTTCAATATTTTGGGCGGCTTCATAGTGAAAGAGCTATAAATTATGCCGGTGAGATCATTGAATTCGTGCGTTCTCAAATGGCCTGATTTGAAGCCGATTTTTCAAATGCTGGAAAGCGAAGCAGTGTGGATATGGTGAGTAGGTGCTGTGCGGGAAGATTATTACGCTTATTATTACGATTTCGAGAACAATAACTGGTGGTTTGTCAGCCGGCGGAAGATTATCCGGGCGTTGTTGAATAAGTACCTCCCAGACAATCAATGGAATATACTGGATGTTGGATGCGGCACGGGCATTAATTTATCTCTTTTAGCTGAATATGGGAATGTTGTAGGAATCGACAGTTCGGAAGAAGCGATTCGCTTCTGCCATATGCGGGACGAGGGGAATATACGGGTGGCCAGGGTGGAGGATTTGCCGTTTCACGAAGGTGAATTTAACTTCGTCACTGCGCTGGACGTGCTGGAACACATTGAAAATGATGAACAAGGTTTGTGCGAAATAGCTCGTGTGTGTGAGCCGGGTGGGATGTTTTTGCTTACCGTTCCGGTTTTTCCGTCTTTGTGGGGTGAGCATGATGAAATTAACCAGCATGTCAGGCGGTACGAACCCCGGCGGCTATTGTCGCTGCTGCAAAACAATGGATTTGAAATCGTGCACCGCTCTTTTATGAACACCTGGCTGCTTCCCGGGGTGTTTATCTGGCGGTGGTGGTTGAAAATACGGCGATGGTTTTTTCAGCCGCCCGATGGATTGGCGCGGCCGGATAACATGCACCATCATCCTTTTATGAACCGTGTGCTTACCGCTATTTTTTCCAGTGAACTGCCGATTGTGGTTCACTCAGGCTTGCCGGTGGGGTTGTCTTTGGTGGTGTTGGCTCGGAAGGGGGGATAGCTCCGTGTCCGTGGGTTTACACCCACGGTTACATGATGCCGCCCCTAGCGGGGCTTTGGTTTTTCTCGTGGGTTTGCACCCACGGTTACATGATGCCACCCCTAGCGGGGCATTAGCCCAACTTCGTCATAAAAAAACGTAAGGTATTGATTTTATTGATCTGGGTGTTCA
>CAZXSQ010000455.1:0-5445 GCA_964643335.1 uncultured bacterium | reverse complement strand
CTGGAGTTCAGAGTGTGCTCTTCCGATCTGTTTATCAACGATAAAAATGATATAGACTGTGCCCAAAAAGAAGGGATGGGTAATCAGTTCAGTCAACACAAATACAGATTATGTGATTGCAGGCGAATCATGGAACTATAAACGGTACAAAGGGTACAAGCATAGAGGACCCTCTTAACTGAAAATGAGTTTAAGGAGAGCAGCCAAACTTGCTAAGTTAATTCTTAATATTTAGATGATTAACGAAGCATCCAATCAGATACGGCTGCTGGAGAATGATCTGAAATTACCGTTTCGTGGGTTTCAAATTCTCCATTGGGATTCCCCATAATAACAAAGGGATCGCTAATAAGTTCGAAAGTTTCCGGATTTAAAAAGACTCCCAGCAGTGCCCATTGATTTGGATCCCCAGTAATAGGGTCATTTTCGGTATTACCAGTGTCATAAAATGTGACCAACATTTCAGAAGTATCCATGTTTAAGGCCAAGTTTGCTTCTGCCGTAAACGGAAATGTTTCTAATTGTTCGTTCACAGAAAAAATTTCCGATAACTCAAATTCTGGTGGAGTTTGTGCATTGGTTTCATCGACTGTTCCAAATAAGAGGCCTACACCAAGAATCCCAGTTATAAGACCATGCAAAATGTTACGTGAAAATTCTTTCATATTTTCCTCCTACTTAATCAATGGTATAAGATCAATAAGGCTTTACATAAATTAAACAATATAAAACCGCTATATAGAGCCTATACTAAAATAGTATTATTACTATATGAAGGGAGCCTATTCCATTGTTAGTTTAAATTTAAGCCAGGTTTTTGATCCGTTTATCCTTGTATTCTCTTTTTGCTGACAAAAACCGCAACTTACCAGGGCTGTTAACCCTGGCTTTAAGGAGAAATGATTATGCCCCTCATAGCCTCCTTAAACGCCTGGGCTGAGGTGTGGGCTGGTTTCATGTGGAAATGGGTATTCAAACAACTTTCCACCATCGCCATAAACCAGATTCATTGATTCTACATTGGCTTTTCCCAGGCCGGATATCTCGGCGAAGGCCTCATACATCTTCTGCTTGTTTTCACGGATGGTTTTATTAGTGGGAGTATAAAGGTCGATATCCATCAAATAGTTCCGGAAAACGTCTGGGACACTAAATAAAAATACTTTTGCTAAAAACATAACATCAACCAAAAAAAGTAGGGTTTTCCCTACTATAAACCGGAAAGGGATTTTGAGATCATCAATAAATTGATATAGATTAAGTTGTTGAATACAAGTTGATAAGAGTTCTTCAACGTCAAGAAAAGGAGGCAAATCGTGAGAACATTTTTGTTTTCATTGCTGAGTTTCGCTTGTTTGCCGTTGATGGCACAAGCACAATTATTCGAACCGGGGAACATTATATTTTCCGATCCGGATTATACCCCGGATGGTCAGATCGTAGAACTTGCCTATGATAGAGAGACCGGCTTTGCGGAAATTGTGAATGTCGTCCGATGGGAAGTGCCCGAAGGCGCTGAACGCAGGCGTGCATTGGGATTGGACGTTGATGCAAATGGCAATGTGTGGGTTGGAATAACCATCATGGGTGCTGACACCCCAACGCCAACAGGAACCGGCGAGGCTTTGCGAATTGAACGGGATGGCACCCAAACATTCTTTGCAACCGATACGAACAAAGTCACCCATTTAGCGGCAATTGGGGCGAATCAGGTCATCGTGAACAGTAATCACGCCGATTTTGCACACCTTGCCCAATTAATCGACGCAACCGGGGATGAACCTGTCCTCACCGACTTCAACAAAACCGGGCACGGTGAAGCGTTGATGCTCCCTGACGGGCGAATTTTGATGGGTGATAACGGTGCTCCAGGGATTCATATTTATGAAAGATCAGGCGGAGACCCAGTCGGCATGTTTTATGACGATGGAAGAACTGTGCGTTCACTGACGTATAATGACGAAATTGGTGCCGTTGTCGCTCTGCTGCAGGATCAAAGTACCTTACTGCGAATCAGTTTGGATGGCACTCTGGAGCAGGAATGGGATGCTGCTAATGACAATTTCTACCAATGTTGGGGAGTGGCACAAGTCCCGGGAACCACCAACGTCTTTCTGGGGAACCACCTAGTTCCGGATACATTCAATGAAATCGCTTTATATGATGCCACAGATTTTTCGGAGTACCCTCAAATTATAGCGATTACATCAGGTTTTGAAGTGGCTGGCAGAGAGCCGGGATTTCAATTCAGGTCATTCTTCAACATCGCGCTTGTTCCGGAAATTACTGGGATTGAGGACTGGTCAATATTCTAATCCCCTCCCCTTGAAACAAGTTCCTACTCAAGCAACTATTGACTTGTTTCTCTGAAAAGCAATACCTATGGATAAATAAGGAGTCCTTCATCATGATGATGAAATCACGTTATGCTTTCACGTTGATTGAACTGCTTATCGTTGTAGCCATCATTGGAATTCTTGCGGCGATTGCTGTTCCGAATTTTTTGAATGCACAGGTCAGAGCCAAGGTAGCAAGATGTAAGGGGGATATGAGGAACCTCTCCACTGCATTGGAGTCGTACCGGGTTGATAACAATATGTATCCCCCTACTCCAAGCACAGCCGGTAATTTGCGTTTTGCCAGGCTGGCACGGCTTACTTCTCCGGTTCCTTATATGAGTTCTGTCCCTCTGGATCCTTTCCGGCAAGGTATCGATGTCACTCAATCAATGATGTTTCAACCTGAAGACAGTGCGTATCCATTGTGGGATCCGGATTATGCCAATCCACGCCGGATGAATGGAAGTACATTTGTAAATATTCCCGATCAAAATAATCGGGAAGCCGGTTATGTATTACATGGAGCCATGCCAGATACGGATTATGAAGCCGGTGTTGGTATGCCCTTGCATTATTATGATCCTAGCAACGGCATAAGCAGCAGTGGTGATCATTACGTCTTTGGAACCTGATGCTTTTGTGTTTTTTTAAATTGTAACGCCAGCATCCTGTCAGTCTTTGAGAATGCCGCCATTCCGGCGGCATTACTTTCATGCCATTCTGAGAAACAACCACTTGTAAATAATCCATTCCGTTTTAGAGTTTATTAAATCTTAAATAAAGGAGCATTGTTATGTGTAAAGCAGTCTGTAATTTTCATTTTATTATTATCATAATTGCTGCATTATTATTAGCACCGATTGTTTATGCCGAAACAATTTTCCCTGACGATAGTTGGCAAAAGGCCACCCCATCAGAAGCCGGTATGGATGAGGAATTGCTGAACCAGGCAAAGGAATTTGCTTTGACTGGAGATGGCTGCGGTTATATTACCCGTCATGGAAAATTGGTTTTGTCTTGGGGCGATCCAAAGAAGAAATTTGATCTTAAATCAACAACGAAATCATTCGGGGCAACCGCCTTGGCAGTTACGCTTAAAGACGGTTTGATCAAACTGGAAGATAAAGCCAGCAAGTATCATCCGGACTTCGGGGTTCCACCGGAAAGTAATAAAGACACTGGTTGGCTGGATGACATCACTATAAAACATCTTGCAACTCAAACGGCAGGATTCGAGAAACCTGGCGGTTATGAAAAATTATTGTTCGAGCCTGGAACCAAATGGTATTACAGCGACGGTGGCCCAAATTGGCTGGCTGAATGCCTGACATTAATTCATAAGCAGGACTTGGAAGATTTTATGTTTGAACGAGTCTTCACACCAATCGGGATAAAAAAGGAAGACCTGCGATGGCGGGAAAATGCCTACCGTCCCCATGAGATTCAAGGAATCAAACGGCGGGAATTCGGATCGGGTATTCATGCCAACGTCGATGCCATGGCACGCTTAGGTTATTTATACTTGCGAAATGGGAAATGGAAAGAAAATCAAATTCTCCCCAAAGATTTCGTTGAACAAGTCCGCGAACCTTTACCATTCATGACCGGTTTGCCTGAATATGATCCCTCCAAGCACGGCAATGCCTCAGATCATTACAGCCTGTTATGGTGGAACAACGCCGACGGGACTTTGGAAAAAGTTCCAACCGACGCATATTGGACATGGGGTTTGTATGATAGCATGATAGTGGTTTTCCCAAGCCTGGATATCGTTGTATCCCGCACGGGCAAATCATGGGAACGCACATCGGATAAGCATTATGATGTGCTGAAACCGTTCTTTGAAACTATTGTTGAATCAGTGAAACAATAAAAAGGTATGTGGTAAGGCGGTTGGCAGGGGCGGTTCGCGAACGGCCCCTACAGTCCACCCATCCCATCTGAAGCAATACAGGAGTCAATATTATGAAACGACGACACTTTTTAAACAAATCGATTGCCGCGACAGCAGGTATAACTGCCGGTTTCAGCTTCGAAGAAAAGAATCTACTTGCCAGAGCGGACACGGGGCAAAACATCTCCCCCCAGGAACAGATGAACGATATACCGGTTGGTCAAATTGGTGATGTAAAGATTTCACGACTGATTGTGGGTGGCAATCTTACCAGTTTCATTGCTCACAGCCGGGATTTGATTTATGTTTCATCCTTATTGAGAGGATATTTTACCGACGATAAAATTTTTGAGACTTGGGAAATAAGTGAAGAATGCGGTATCAACAGCGCTATACTCAGGCTTGATGAAAATGTGGTCCGGTTGGTCAATACCTATTGGAAAGACAGAGGCGGCAAGCTTCAATGGATTGTACAAATTAAGCCTAAAAACTTGGACCTCAGCCATTTCAAAAAAGATATCCAATGGGCTTTAGACAACGGCGCGATTGGTGCCTATATACAAGGCAATGTGGCTGATCGTCTCGTACAACATGGAAATGTTGACTTGATCGGAGAGGCGATTCAGTACATCAAATCACAAGGAGTCATTGCCGGAATTGGAGGCCACTCGCTCGAAGTGCCGAAAGCCTGCGAAGAAGCCGAACTCGACCCCGATTTCTATATGAAAACGCTGCATAGCCCAAATTACTGGACCTTCAATCCGGACAATGATAAATGGGACAAGTTTCATGTATCCAGCGGGAACACGCATGATAACGTCTGGTGCACAGAACCTGAAGAAACCGCCGAGTTCATGAAACAAGTCAACAAACCCTGGATTGCGTTCAAGGTCATGGCCGCCGGTGCTGTACATCCCATGAAAGCATTTCAATACGCTTTCGATAACGGCGCCGACTTCATCTGCGCGGGAATGTTTGATTTTCAAGTGCGTGAGGATGCGATTATCGCGAGAAACACCCTCAAGCAATCGGAAAATAGACAGCGGGCTTGGTTTGGATAAGGTTGGGTGATAAGAACAAACTAAGTGCCTTTTGAAATAGTACAAACTGCAACTTGATTAAGATCCAATTGGCTGGAAAGTGATGCCGGTAAATACTTTTGTCTGAATCTGGATTGGCCAGGAGAAAGCGCCGGTGAAAACTGGCGAGAGA
>CAZXSQ010000454.1:756-5491 GCA_964643335.1 uncultured bacterium | reverse complement strand
CAAAACACCTTGATGCAGCTGACCATAAAGTTCTGTAAAGACTTATCCATCGGGATGGATTCCGTAATAACGCCATCGACCCGAAACCGGGCCACGAAACTTTCTTCTTCAGGTTCTATATGGATATCGCTGGCCCGAATCTTTCGGCCATACACCATGATTAAATTCAGCAGCTCCTGCATTTGTTCCCGGTCAGCCTCATCGAGTGTGCCTTTGGAAACGGCTTTCGTACCAGCCAGCATTGACGATTCCGATTGGATCAGTTCACGCAGAGTAAATGGCGGTTTGATTTGTTTTTCACAGAAGGGGCATTTTTCGAAGTCATAATTTTCGAATAACGAGGGATTGTCTATAGCCCGGTTGCAGGCGGGACAACGCTTCCGAGGCTCCTCACGGCGGATTCTATCTATAAAATAAAAGATCAATCCAAAAATACCCGTGTAATTGATTATTTTTCTCCAGTTGTAATAAATGACTTTCCGTTTGGGAAGATCGCTCATAACGATTTTCATCGGAATATACCAAACGACGATCAGAATCCCCAAGGCATAAAGAAGAATCCGCCCCCAATCCATTATAACAGGCATAACATCCGGCGAACCCTGGCTCAGATTGTTGAAAAAATCATTGGTTCCCGACCAAAGACCACTGAACCATCCTGTAATTTTATCGGTAGTGGCGGGTTCCGGTGTGGGTTCCGGAGGCGGAACATAAACCGGCCGACGAACCGGTTCTCTCTCAACCGGTTTTAATTTCTGCTCCACCCGCTCCAGCGTATTTCCCAAATTTCTCTTTTCATAAGCCGAAAGTACCGATGGATTTACTTTGGAAAGATAATTGTGTGCCGCCTCATAATTTTTATTATTGACTTCGATCATCCCGAGATAATAGAGAGCATGAGGATTATCCGAATCTCGCGATAACACCTGCTGAAATGCATCAACCGCTTCAGGAATTCTGTGCTCACCGCGCTTGTATTGACTTTCGCCGTAAGTCACATACAGATCGGTGATCTTTTCATTCAAGTTTTTCGCCAAGGAATTTTCAGGATAATGCTCAAGGACAATATTGTAATGTTCAATGGCGTCAAGATAATTTTTCCGGCTTTCCAGACGCTTCGCTTCATCCAGATGCGCCTTCACGATTTCATTGTCCAGTTTCATTCGGGCGGATTGTAGTAAAGCCAATTGAGAAGGATCGGAGATTAGAGTTTTAACTTGTTCGAGTTCTTCAATGTCTTCTAGTCCATGTGTCAAGACGTCATGAGATTTCAACCTCTCGATATATTTGCGAATGACGACTTCCTGCTGGCGAAGGATGGATTCTTTTTGATTGGACTTGGCCGCTTGTTTTAAAGCATCAGAATAGAGTTTGATGGCATTGATATAATTCTCTCGAATCTCTTCGACATGAGCTTTGGAAAGCAAGTTGGACAGTTCGGAACTTTCTTCAATTCGTTCAATCGCGTCTCGTTTAAAAGAAAAAACACCTCCAGGCGTCTCCACCAAGACTTCTTCGCCGCCTGAATCACGTACCACGCCTTCGATTTTTTTCCCATTTTTTAAATGGACCACATCCGAATGAACTAATAAAGACCCTATTAAAAAACAGAGTGATAATATGAGGCTGTATCTGTATCTCATCCTTACCTTTTATTAAGAAATAAAAAGAGATAAACGAGGAGAAAACTGCTGCTCCAACTCATTTATCCCCTCTCCAAATGGAGTTGTCTAATTTTTGATACATCAATATATTTATATTATAGCACCCGATAGAATAAAATAATTATGTTTATTAAGCATTTCCGAGTCTTTTACCTTATTTTATCATTCGATAAATTTATTGTCTACAAAATGGCCGGTCCAGCTAAATGATCGGATTCACTCAAGCGGCGATTCGTTGGCATCCTTAACCAGCCGAAAACCATAATCCCGCCCCCGCTCACCGCCTGAACGCGAAAAACGATGGGTGGTTCTGGCATAATAAGCATTGAAATTCCAGGATCCGCCCCGCATGATCCGCAAGTGTTTATCATAATCCTCCAGATGAACCTGCGCCCCTGGATACGGTTCAAAAAAATCGGAAACCCATTCGAATACGTTCCCAGCCATGTCTTCAACATCGAAAGGACTTGAACCGAGAGGATAACTACCCACCGGTGCAGTACTCCCCCGGCCCGATTCCCATGTATTGGCATAAGATGCCTTGAAATGGTCTCCCCATGGATACACCCTCGGTATTGAACCGCGGGCAGCCCTTTCCCATTCCGCTTCGGTAGGTAAACGCCCGCCACGCCAGTTGCAGTAAGACTCGGCATCGCTGTAAGAAACCCAAGTCACCGGATGATTCTCAAGTCCCTCGGGAATTTTTCCATTTTCCCAATGCGGAGGAGGCCGAAAGCCGGCAGCCTCGACAAATTCATGGTATTCTTTGTTGGTCACTTCATACTTCCCAATATAAAACGCTTTAACATAAACCACATGGGGAGGCCTTTCGCAGACATCGCCATTATTTGAACCGGCAATAGTTTCCCCTTCCGGAATATAAATCATCCCCGGATACTTGTTTTTCACCGCTTCGAGAATTTCGTCTTTCGTCGGCGTCGGCGTTGATGAGGGGGTACAAGATTCATCTCCCCCCTTGAGTTCTTTGGGATCGATTTTGAAAAGCTCGAGAATAATTTTTCGTCCCCATTCACCGAGAAAATCATCTTTGTCGATATTCTGCGTAAACCGGTACACCGTGTTAATGAATCGTACTTTTTTAACGTCGATCAGCCTCAAGGTAATTTCAACCGCATTGCCGTGACGTTTTATATTACCGGCCAAAACTTGATCCGCCCCCAAAAGACGCCCCATGGCGGCGAAACAATCTATCTCATGGCAGGGCAAAGGAAACTTGTTCGCCTTCAAAATAGACGTCATGGAAGATCGGCTTAAAACCCGGTACAGCCCCGACCGTTCGATTTCATGGCGGATAAACTCACTGTAAGCCTGCGCTTCCGCCACCGACGATTCATCACCCAGTGTGCGGAGATCAGTAATCACCAGCAAAGGGATTTCCGGATATTTATTCGATTCAGCAGAATTTACCGGCGTATTGAAAACGGTGAAAACGGTAAAAAAGAGACTTGCCAGTAAGAACGGTTTCAAATAAGACATGAATTGTTCTCGTTTTTTAATCTTGAAGGTTTTTTTAAGGGAAACTTGATGGTTCTATCTGACTTACCTTCCCCGAGTTCGTTCGATCAAATCCATCAATTCGTTACGGGCTTGGGCATGATTAGGATCCAATTGTAATGCGCGTTCATATTCCAACCGCGCCAACTCAAACTTGCGGCTGTTCTCGTGAATTTTACCGAGAACATAATAGATCTCTGCGCTGTTCGGATTGAGTTCTTCCGCTTTGGCCAATTGAAGAATGGCGCCCTCATCATAGCAGTGGTCATAATACATGAACGCAATCCGGGTATACGTATCGCTCATTTGCTTGACGATTTGCTGGGCCAGCCTGTCGTTGGGCTCAAGATCAAGAATACGCTGAAAAGCCTCCAAAGCTTTCCGATACTCCTGCGCAGCCAGAAATTGTTGTGCTCGAACCAGCCCTTCGTCAACAATTTCTTTTTTCTGTTTTTGTTTGATTGTCTCGATGCTTTCACGCGCTTCTTCATGATTTTCATTTCGGTTGACGGCTTCCATAAAATCCAGCAGCGCACGATTGTCATCACCCTTGCTCAAGTAAAACTGTCCGCGGCGGTAATAAAAATCGGCTTCCGGCTCGTCTTTGATCGTGTCAACCATTTTTTTCTGAATCACCACGTATTCACCCGCAACTGTTTCAACCACCAGCACCCGGGCGGAATTTTCAAGGATTCGGCCTTCAATCGTTATTTTTTTCGTCGTTATGGTATCAGCCCAGGCGGGGAACGAAATAACCATCAAAAATAAAACCGCCCCCAACCTTATAATTGGCAAATATATCTTTTTTAAGTAATCCATTTTTTACCTCCTGCAAGGAGTAATCGTTAACCGCGACCCAATGAACTATACCCTCTTAATAATTATACATTAAAAATCAAATTGTGGTCAAATCAATCATGGGGATATTTCTGAGGACAAATGAAGTGTACTTGACCCCCTGCCCCAAGTGTTTTGAAAAATTTTGAAAAAAAGTATGTTGTCACACAGTGAAAATGTCCACGTTCTCAATCATATTATCTATGGACATGGTTTTGATCCCAGCGTATTCTTTACAATATATGACGAGAGACTGAAGTACAAAACAAAAGGGAGTTTGATTATGAAAAAGAATAACGAGAAGAAACTTGAATCCAACCGCAGATCTTTCTTGAAAACAGCAGCAGCCACCACGGCGGCCGTAAGCTTGTCGTCGATCAATCAACTAGGTCAGACGGCAGGCAGCGGTATTATCAAAATTGGCATGATCGGCAGCGGCGGGCGTTGTACGGGAGCTGCCATTAACGCCATGCAGGCCGATGATGGTGTTAAATTGGTGGCAATGTGTGATTTCTTTAAAGAACGCGTCGATCATTCGCGCAACTCTATCAAAAGCAAATTTCCCGATAATTACGCCGTAGACGATGATCATGTTTTTTATGGGCTTGAAGGCTATAAGCATGTCATTGAAAGTGATGTTGACGTGGTTCTCATCGCCTGCGCCTCCATGTTTCATCCTCATTATGCGAGAGCCGCCATTGACGCGGGCAAGCATGTCT
>CAZXSQ010000454.1:0-746 GCA_964643335.1 uncultured bacterium | reverse complement strand
CCATCGCAGAGACCGTGACCGAGTTCATCGAGATCGAAAAGCCGCACGGGATCAATCCGGCGGATATCCGGCTGATGAAAGAGACCTGCGAACTGGCCAAAAAGAAAAAATTGTGCTTGTTATCGGGATTGATGAATCGCTACGTGCCGGGTGTTCAAGAAACGATGAAGCGTATTCACGGCGGAGCGATTGGTGACATCGTGGCAATCGAAGAAAATTACTTGCGCGCTCCTTATGTCGTGCGAAGCCGTAAACCAGGTGATTCGGAATTAGAGTATCAGTTCAGGAATTGGTATCATTTTACCTGGCTCTCGGGCGACGATGTGCCTCAATCCCTCGTGCATAATCTTGACAAGTCGCTTTGGGCCTTGAATGGAAAACTCCCCGTCAAGGCGCGCGGCCTTGGAGGACGAGCATCGTCGTTCGGCGAACAATACGGCGATGTGTTCGATCATAATTCAGTTATTTATGATTTCGGGGACGGCACGAAAATCTACGCCTATTGCCGAACCGAACATAATTGCTACAACGAACTCTCCGATGTGATCCTGGGAACGAAAGGGAAATGCGATCTCCTGAATTACCGGATCACGGGCGAAACCAACTGGTCCTATGAAGGTCCTCATGGTAGCGGTTTCGTCAATGAGCAAAAAGATTTGTTCCAATCCATTCGCGCGGGCCGAACCTTGGTCAGCGATTACATGGCCAACAGCACCATGATTACCGTGCTGGGGCAAATGGCGGTT
>CAZXSQ010000453.1:0-5495 GCA_964643335.1 uncultured bacterium | reverse complement strand
ATGCGCACCCGCAAAGAACCAAACGCACCGGTCGAAGTGGGGCATACCGCCGCGGCCCCTTGTCATATTGCCAACCTTGCGTTTCGCAATAAGACAGTCGCCAAACTAGACAAGGATTGCACCAAGGTAACACTTTAACCTTTTTGATAAACTCTGACATAATCAAAATAAACACTGTCCGGCAGTTCAGCTTCACGAATGTCACCAGCCCATTTCCCGACCTCGAGACTTAAAATAATATACTGCGTTCTATGTGAAACAGCCCAATTTGTTCGCCAGGCGACTTCACCATCGACATAAAAGATATATTCATCCGGTTTCCATTCGATACCAATGGTATGAAAGCCATCCTTAATTTTAGGGAATTTATATTTGCTTCCCGCGGTTTTGTGATATGGACCGTATCCATTCCAATGCAGGTTGATGTGGATCGTATCTTCATAGCGGACAAGATACTCAAAAATATCGATCTCCGTTCCCGTTATTTTCGGATCACCAACTTGGATCGTCGGCGACTGCAGCCAGAATGCCGACCAATGGCCAATCTCATCTTGAAATTTCACCCGGCATTCAAAATAGCCGAACTGGAGTTCAAATCGATCATGGGTGCCAATCATGGCAGTATGATACTCATCACCCACTTTTCGCGTCGTCAAGACTAGGTTCCCTTCATCCACACTGACGCTTTCCTTGACATTGATCGCATCACGCCGTGGTCCCAATCCACGATATCCCCATTTGCTTTCATCCAATTCAGAACCATCAAATTCATCCGACCAAACCAAGGCATACTCATCTGATGGCGATGCACCTTCTGAAATAGCGGGAAACAAGCCACTGAAAATAAAAATAAGCGCTAATGTTGCTTGAACTCGTTTTAAAAAATTCATAAATCATCCCTCATAAACAACTTTTCCACCAAGATAAGTTTTCAATACTTTGATATCTTTGATCTGATCAACCGGGCAGGTCAGTATATCATCACTGATGATAATGAAATCGGCGAGTTTTCCAGGTTCCAGCGATCCCCGTTCATCTTCTGCAAAAAACAGATACGCATTGTTGATGGTGTAAAAACGGATCGCTTCCACACGCGAAAGCGCTTGTTCAGGGTGAATCGGTTTATCCAGCCACTTTGCCCGGCGTTTCATAGTCACCCACATGGCCCGCCAAGGATCATAAAAATTAATGGATCGCAGCGAACCGATTTTTTGCATATGATCCGAGCCCCCACCTGCCATGGCCCCATAGGCAAACAACGAACGCAACGGTTGAAACCAACTCAAGCGCTCATAACCAAAATGGTGATGAAGAGTGCGTCCATCGTGGTTTAACCACGCCGGCTGAATATCTACGCAGATACCTAACTCCGCCACGCGACGTACGGCCTCTTCACTCATAAAGTTGGAATGGCAGATAACCGGCCGTTTCTTGCGAATGTCAAATTGATCGCTGAGTGAAGCGCAAGCATCGATAAACGCATGGACCGCACCGTCACCGACACTATGAGCCATATATTGAACATTGTTCTCCATACAGGCTTCAATAATGGCAGGCAGTTTGTCTTCAGGAATAAACCGAAGCCCGCGATATGTGGGATCGGAAATATTATACAGTTCACTTACGCCCCATGGTTTTCGCATAAAAGCGCTGCCGGTTAACATGCCACCATCTAAATAGGTTTTTGCAGCAGCCACCCGCAGCATGTTATCCCCTTTGTATAATGGAGATTCGGCTATTTTTTCTATATCCTCTCTGATTTCTTCTATTGATTGAATAGTATCCACATGCTTCGAAAGAAATGAGCGAACAGTCAATTCTCCGTTGTCATGGAACTGGCGGTACAGTTCTATTTCGGACGGATTGGCATCCCGCTCACCCACGCCAATGATACCCACACGGTTATAATCTGCGAATAATTTTTTCAACAAATCATAATGCTCATCTTCAGAAGGCTTTCGCTCAGGTGATATGTACTTGAGGTAGCGGGTGCAGCTTCGAAGTATCCCTGTCAATTCGTCAGTCTCTGGATCTTTTTCCGCATAGCCTGGCCCTCCATCATCGACTTCCCAATCTTTATCGATACCGCTTTTCTTTAAAGCCAGCGTGTTGACAGAGGCATCAGGCCCAGTGCGAAACACAACGGGATTATTCGGTGCGGCTTGATCCAGCTCTTCACGAGTTGGGTAACGCTGTTCTTTCAAGCGTGTTAAAAAGACCTGGCTGACACGAATCCATTCACTCTCATCTAGTTCTTTGGCTCTGGATTTAACATAATCCAACACATCCTGGATTGTTTCCATATGGGGTATCGCATGATCAAACTCAATGGCTGCTGCGTTAGCCGGATGTGTATGAGAGTCAATGATTCCTGGCATCACAGTTTTGCCTTCCAAATCAATGATTTTTGTTCCATTACTCTTGAAACGTTCCTTCAAATCCTCATCATCTCCCACCGCAAGAATCCGGTCACCTTTTATCGCCATCGCCGAATGAATACTGAATGCTTCATCCACAGTGATAATTTTCCCATTGACGAAAAGCATATCCGCTTGCTCCTGTGACCACACAGTAACTACACCAATAAGCAATAAACATACAATAAATACATGCAAATATAAAAATTTACGCATCGGTAATCTTCCTTTCACCTACTCGGGTTTTATTTTTTATACAAGAACATTGTATGGTCTAAAGGCAGGCAAATACAAGACACCTGACTTATTAGGCAGGCAATGGGTAGCAAGAGTGCGTCTTTTACATTTTTGACAAGTTATCGGAAAGTTTGGAATAAACTCTTGTGAAACAGCCTCAATTTCAGATAAAATATAGTTTGCGGGAAAATCACAGACAAGAATAAAAATCTTTGAGGTTTAGATTGAGGCATGAAGATGAAAGAAACGATAAAGGACTACCAAAAGGGTGAACTGAAAATTTCAAGGCTCTCTCCTGATAAGGTTGAAGACATTATAACAAAATTAGGATCATGCGACAGGATGACTCCTTATGAAATACAGGTAATGCTCAAGGACAAGGTCGCCGGTGACAGCCTGTCCAGGGAGATAATCAAAATGAGAAACGAAGGATGGTGATATTCTGACTGATCCTTTCTTCTACCTTGACTCCTCCGTGATAGCGAAGCGGTATTATCCTGAAAAAGGCACCGATTTTGCCAACATTCTGTATGAGTTTGAGTTCAAGAGAGGTAGAAGGCTTTATACAGCCGAGCATTCTATATCCGAAGTCGGCTCAGCGATCTACAGGAAAATGAGGGAAGGAAAATTGACCCAGTGGGATGCTACGACAATAGTCGATGCATTTCTCCGGGAAAGTGCATCAATCATGGATTTCATCGAAACCCGCAGCGATCTTTATTTGAATACTCTAGACATGCTCAAGAATCATTTTCTCCGTGCAGGTGACGCTGTGCACCTTTCAGCTGCGCTTGAAGTCCGTACTTTCTACGGTAACGGTCTCCGTTTCGTATGTGACGATTCAAGACTTTGCGGGGCTGCGGCTGCAGAGGGTCTGTGGGTTATGAAGCCTACGGATGCAAAAGCGATGGACTATTTGAGGGAGTTTGCAAGATAGCAGTATGATGTAGAAATTGACTAAATTGAAATTAGGGCGGATCAACATGACAAATATATTGGCTTAATTCTGAAATTTACATATTTATATTTTTACCATCTACCTGTTTATCGCAATGGTAAAGGTGAAAACGGAGTTGATTTAAATGCTAAGAAGAAAATCGATTAATTTAACAGTATTATTGGCCGTAGTTCTTATAAGTGATTCCTTGGTAAAGTCATATGGCGCCGATAATCATGACAAAGATAAAAAAAACACAACAACGGCAATTCTGAAAACAGAACCGGAAAATCCGGCTGGCAGGCCGGGATGTGGTTTTAAAATCACGTACCGCTGGCGGGCAGCACCCATGATTCAGGACTGCACGGTGTTCGTTCATTTTGTGGATAAAAATGGTGAAACTGTTCTGCAGGACGATCACAATCCACCAACTCCAACCTCCAAATGGAGCGGACTGGTGGAATACACCCGCACCATCCCTCTCGAGAAATGGAAACCCAAAGATGACCGCACTATCGACATTTCTCTGCCCGAAGGCGATTATCCCATATACGCTGGGCTTTACGATCAACAAGAAAACCGGATAAGCCTGAATACAGGTACTAGCGTTGAGAAAGTTAACGATGGATTATACAAAATAGGCGTCCTGACTGTTGATGAAAATGCTTCGATTCCTGGGCCGGGAACAAAAACCCTCGATCTGACTGGATATAACCTTACATTCAACGAAGAGTTCGAAGATCTAAGCGTATCAGCATGGGGACCGACTGGGCCGGAAGGGACACGTTGGATTGCCCACACACCTTGGAAAGGCGATTTTGGCGACGCCCGGTTTACCGATCCTCAACCCGGATTTCCCTTCACTGTGACTGACGGCATACTGCGCATTGAAGTACGAAAAGAGAACGGTAAATGGCGCAGTGGCTTGCTATCCGCTGTCGATCCCAATGGAAACGGATTTAAACAGAAATTCGGCTACTTCGAATGCAGAGCCAAATTTCCCAAAGGGCCGGGAACCTGGCCGGCTTTTTGGTTAATGGGTCTCAAAAATCTCAAAAAGCTACCGGAAAATACAGGGCCGAGAATCAATCCGGAAGTGGACATCGTTGAACACTACGGCCATTGGCCCTGGCGGTTCAGTTACGTTTTACATCTATGGGGCTTTGGTGGCCTCAAGTCCAAACATGATGGTGAAAGAATCATCGCATTCGGCCTTGAAGAAGATTTCCACACCTACGGCGTCATGATCGGCGAGAAACATATCACCCTCTATTTCGACGGCGTCGAAAAACACCAAAGAAAAACACCGGAAGCAGTAAAAACTCCCCTCTACCCAATAATAAACCTCGCCCTCGGCCCCGGCTGGCCACTGGACAAAACCCCGAATCCATCCTATATGTATGTGGACTATGTGAAGGTGTGGGGGAATGGGGAAACTTCCAGAGAAAAACCTCACCCTTGAAGAATGGGGGAAAGTCTCTTTGCCGATCGGTGTTAGTCCTGAAGAACTGAAGGTTACATAATTGGCTGTTCATTCCGAAATTGGGTACTTTATGAAAACTGAATTGAAGATTTTCCCCTCGAATACCGGAGCCATTATTCGTTCAAAAAGGGGATTTTTTCTCATGGCCTAAATCTATATAATACAACAGGTTATAATCGTTTTACCCCCCCCCTATAACTAAATCCCTAAAAAAATTCAATTTTTTCTTGACAAAGCAATTTTTTTGTGCTTATAGTATAGATGATTTCTTGAATACTTAGTAAAGGTGAGGTTTGTTTTGATGCCGGATTAAATGTGTTTTCAATCATAAACAAGGAGAGGCACACCGCCAATGTTTGACCGCCCATACGATGTGCAACCCCGGAAAGGAGACTACCGATGGGTAGCCTGCCTGCACTTA
>CAZXSQ010000452.1:4212-5509 GCA_964643335.1 uncultured bacterium | reverse complement strand
CTCTTTTGGCGGCACCCCAGTTATTTCAAATCCTCCCAAATTATTGGTTAATGCCCGAAATTGAGTTCCTGGAAGAAATACTTGAATGCCTTCATACTCTGTAAGCCCTTCAAGACGAACCGTTCCTTCAATTTCTCCGGTTCGCTGTTGCTGGCAAGCAAAGACACCCAATAAAATGACCAAACACGTTAGCGTTCCGAAAACGCTTCTGCAGTAAAAAATTAAATTTATCATGATAATTAAATTAACGGGATAAAGAGAAAATTGGTTATCCTGACATTATAGGCCATACAGACAGTAAATTCATTAGAGGTTGAATTTTTCCTCGTTTATTCAGGCTCAATTGTTTCCAATTCCTCTCTTATTTCGTCCCATGAGGCAAAATAAATGCCTCTTTTGTCTGATTTATAAACCTCTTTCTCAACAACCTGCAGCCTGGTAGCATCAACGCAAAGAATATGCACTTCTTCTTCCGGGTACACTTTTTCAATAATCAATAACAAAGAAGCATCGCTTTGTATGAATCCCAATGCGAAGTCTGCACTATCTGGATTTATGATCACTCCGGTTTTTGTGGACTCGTCAGCGATTCCATGTATTTCCTTATTTCCTTTTACAGCATAACTTATTACCTGCCTGGGTCTTCTATCTTTGTGGAATGCCTTATAAAAAGCAACGAATGTACTCTTTTTGGTTTCTTCTTTGGTTTCAGCGCAAAGATGCCATTGTTCCTTGTCAAAACCAACAGATGGAGGAGTACAACCTGACTCTTGTTCGACTTGTAGATTCGCCGGTGTCGCAAAAGCGATCCGAACAGAGCTGGAACCGTTTTGAGTTATTATTTCATGCTGACTCTTGATTTGAAAAGTTTCATTCGAATGTAAATAATACTGGAATGTCGACGGCTCAGGAGCTTCTAGATCATCAATCATAATAATGCAATCCGGTTTGACGAAAAACACATGCCGGACAAACCTATTAACCCGTCCTTCATACGCTTCTGTTGCGTCTCCGGCAACATAATCCACAATGCTGCCTAGATGTTCGCCTACAATTTTACCTCGAGACAACGGATGATGTTTTTTTTGCCCCTGATCGTTCACTGTAATGCAATTATCCGAGAATGTTTCCCACATCCACTCGGTGTGATGAGGACTTCCATGCCAATCCCGGTGGCCGGACCAGGTAAGAACGGATTTCCCATAAATATTCAAATTAAAGGAATTTTGCGCGTTAAAACCATGACTTTGGCTTCCAAACGGACTGCTTTTAAAAAGAAGATGAACATCTTTTTCTT
>CAZXSQ010000452.1:0-4202 GCA_964643335.1 uncultured bacterium | reverse complement strand
TTGGAATGAAGGGAAGCGATTCCAACACCATGAAAAACCTTCGATTGAGGTTTAGATTGTGGTTTCGAGTACGATGTATACGGAAATAAGGTGAGTAAAAGATCCTTATATGACGGTTTTTCAGGTACTTTTTCTGAAGTATATTTGGAGGCATACCACATCCATTCACGGTTTTCTGTCCTCCTGGCCAGTTTAAGCATCAAAGACCCATTTTCGCTGGGTTTGTGCGTGTCTGCACCATCACCGAAGCCGCCATGCATCGATCCGGGGGGATTAACATAAAACGGAAAATCGCCAGTCTTTTGGAAAAAAGGTTTCTTATATCCATCGATACCAAACCCGAATCTCATTATTTCCATCCACCAGGTAATGCGGTCAATGTAAGATCGCCAATAGGCCATACCTTCATGCCAGCCGCCATCGTCATCTCCCCAGACAGGATAGACATTGAAAAAAACATCCATCGCATAAGACAACCAAAGTTTCGCCACCGGTACATCATTGATAAAGGCGATCGCCGTTTCGCCCATAAAATGCCAGGCACGATTATTGTGGCTGTCATATGGTCGTACGGTATGCTTGGAAACAACATGTAAATGATTGAACACTTCCATTCCCCGCACCGCCATATTCTGAATGATTTTTTCCCGGTCTTCTGGGGAGAAGGCATCATACCCCCAGGTATAGGCGCGCGGAATTCGGCTGAGGATCGACATCGCACATTCGTCATTGTATTGAAAACTGGTGGTTCCTTTCGGAGGCCACGACATCACGGCCATAATCCATTCACGTGCCTGTTCTCCATATTTTTTCTCACCGGTAAGCCTGTACGCCATGGCCAGATTCGCTGCATTTTCGACGGCTTCTTTAACGATTCGGCGATTGGATCTCCACAAATCGATATCGGACTTGACGTTTTTCCGCTTTCGGCCTGTAGGATAAGGAAGCGGTTCATCGGAGACTACGGGCTTTTGCAAAATCTCATCCATATGGGCAAGATAATTATGCCACAGCTCGGTTGCTGAGTTCATGAGATTTTTCTTAATTTTTCCCACAAATTCCGGACGAAAAAATAGTTTTGGATGATCTTGCGGGAGGGCTTCAAGTAATTGATCCAAAGAAGGCTGACGAAAATGAACAGCATTTTCTTTAATGCTAAAAGAACGAATTTTACTCCAATCCGCCTGTTCACCATCTTCGGTGACAAAGGTATACCTCCAAAACCATTTGCGCGGCACAAACCGGTAAGCGGGGCAGTGAACATTCAAGAAGAGTTCCGTCACTTCATAATCAATGGACGAAAAATCTTCGAGATAAGAACATTGCAATATATAACTCTGAGCATTTTCTTCAGGAAGCCATACAAACCTCGGTGGATTTATCTCAAGTTTTTCACCGTTTTTTGGATTATAGTTTACTTCTCTAACTCCGGGTTCTCTATTTGAAACAGAGATCTCCTCAGAAAAAGCAACCAATGAAAAAAGAAAAAAAATAACGGTTAAATTAATGATTTTTGCACTATAATTAAAAAGAACAGGATATATTGATGTTAACCGTACCGTATACACTGTTTTTTTGTTACCTCCTGAATGGGAAAGATAATTTGGATTAAGTAGAAATTACGTATCTCTCACACGTTTGTCAACGACTATTACAAAACTTCAAACAACACCATTGACAAGTTGAACTGTCGAAAGTATTTTCTTTTCTCCAATGACAGGATTAACAATTTTTTCATTTTACGGCTTCCTCGCTAGATGAATCCTGATAAAAAGATATATTAACGGAGTTGCATTATGGGAAAAACAAAGACCAGCTCCAAAAAGAATAAGACAGAGCGTCTACGTTCTTTAAGAGAAATGCTGGAACAAGAACGAGATCAAATTTTACAGCAAATGAAGGAAAAACATCACGTCAGTGAGATTGTCTCACATGGCGATTTAGTTGACCAAAGCAATGATTACACCGAACGTGAAAAACTGCTTGGGTTGGCGGAATACGACCGTACGCGGCTTCTTTCAATCAATGAGGCATTATCTAAGATTGATGAAGGAACATACGGTATCTGCACCATGTGCGGCGAAGACATACCCAAGGCACGACTCAAGGCAATGCCTACCGCAAAATATTGCATCAAATGCCAATCCGAATCCGAAGGGCAACGCTAAGAAGTAAATATTACCAGCAAATTGTTAAAAAAACGCCTTCTTGGTTTCAAGAAGGCGTTTTTTTGGCAGAAACAACTCAAATCCGTTTTTTTTTGAGCAACTATCTTATGTAAAAAAATACTCTCTCCATCATTATTCTCTTGACATGGCAGCATCTATCGTAGATGCTAACATTCGATAAACAAGTCTATTATTCATTGAATAGAAACCATGTCAAATGCAAAAACGCCAGGATTTACTTTGATTGAATTGTTAATCGTCGTAGCCATTATTGGCATCCTGGCAGCTATTGCCGTTCCAAATTTCATGAATGCACGGGTGCGTGCCAAGGTTGCCCGGGTGGCGGCCGATATGCGGAATATCGGTGTTGCCTTCGGTGCTTATTCAGCGGATCATAATGAATATCCCCTGGGGATCATAACTTTTTTGTCACCCCGTGAAGCTCACTCCTGGGGATTTTTACCTGAATGCCTGACAACCCCTATTGCCTATATGTCAACTCTGCCTGTCGATGAATTCAATCTGGAGTATAAAATCTATGGCCAACGGGAAAGTACCGGTCCAGGACAAGCCGGCCACCCTCACAGCCGATACAGAACTGCACGAAAAAATCCTTACCAGGGGGAAAATGCTGGTTCTACACTCGAGCAATGGCTCGCTGGCTGGGAAAATATGCTGAGGCGTACAGGAATCGATGGAAATTACATATTAACCAGCCCCGGGCCTGATAAAGTTGAGGATATATTACCCGCCTATAATCCACATCCGTATGATGTAAGTAACGGTTTGATAAGTTCTGGGGATATTGTCTATTCGGAAGGTGGATTATCCGGCGTTTAATGTGTAAATCTATGCAAACAGGAGGAAAAAACAATGCGCGTTGTGTTCATTACAATCTTGGCAAGTATACTGGCTGTATCTGTGTCTTTCGGGCAAGAAGTTTTGGAAGAATTTTACACCGCTGACGGTGGGAATTCACCGATAACCCTCAATGGCGGACAACGTTGCGGCCAACATTTCACGGCGACTCAGCCGTTTGAAGGCATCGAAGTCAATGGGCCGACGTGGAATGTCGACGGTGAAAAAGGAATGACGATCAGATTGTATGAGTGGGCGGGGAACTATGAGGAGACTGTTGCACAAGAACCGATTGCAGTGAGTGTACTGGAAAACCTCAATGACAATGATTGGTTCCCCTGCTATGCGTCTAGAGAACTGCCTGCCGGCGAATATTTCTGGGAAGCCTCAGAACCGACCAACTCCAATCCGGATGCCGTAGATCCATTCCAAATCGGCTGCTGGTTGTGGAACGGAAGCCGGTACACCGGCGGTGAAGCCTATTTTAACGGGGAACCTTATGATGAAGTATCAACCGAATGGTTTCGCTGGTTTGGGGATGATCAAGGTGGGACTTGGACCCCCTTTCCCTTCACTTTTGAAGACAATTCAAGTCTTTCACAAAAATTCGATGTTCCGTTTGAATTTAATGCTGTCGGCATTGCCAGTCCAACCTGGAATGGTTTCGGTGCAGGCTACCGGATGAGTCTATACACATGGAATAGTGATTTTGACACAACAGTCGCTCAAGAACCATTGGCACAAAAAACATTTGAAAATCTATCCGACAATGCAAGAAATGAATTGATTCTCGAACAGCCAGCACCGGCTGGTGACTATTTGGTGGTTACAGATCAACCGGTTCCCAGCAGTACCGGTCAAGTAGGCCATTGGGGGTGGGTGGATTCATCATGGGCTGACGATATCAATGTGGCCTTTATCGATGGGGTACCCCGAGAGGATTTTGCCAGTTATGATCTTTTTATCGGTGCACCGTCTCAAGAAACCGTTGGAAAAGATTTCCAGTCACGTTCTCTCACCGGTGTAGCCGTTTTTGTTAATAACTGGCAACTGTATTAATATAAAACATATGTGTAAAAATTACGTCCGCCGGTTTTTATGAAATTTTAACGCATTGCTGCATATATTTTTTCTTTAGAAATTTCCTGAATTGTTTTATGTCACTGGGTGAGCGGC
>CAZXSQ010000451.1:0-5510 GCA_964643335.1 uncultured bacterium | reverse complement strand
ATCAAAGCAACAAATGTTCCATCAAATGAAATTAGGAATAAATGGTGGGAAAAATGATTTAGAACTGCGGTTCCTTATAAATAGTTATGTGTAAACACTGAAATTAGCGAATATTGTACTATGAAAAATATGTATAATAAGTAAACAGTTTTGTTGAGATACTATCCATCTCTCTCTAAAGCAAGTTTTGGGAAATACAGTTATTTGTCATTACATTTTCTTCAATTGCAAAACCCTCCATATACTCCCTGTGTTTGATTTGGTTGATTGGAGAGTGCATTTAATCACTTGAATTTGCTTTTTGGTATGTGCTTTGCATTTATATAATTCACGAAAGTTTTGAGATGGTAGAAAAAGAAAATATTAAACGGAGGTAAATTTGATGAGTAACCGAACAAACTATGGTAGTATATCACTCTTGGTTTTCATCCTTTCATTGATTGCCTATCCTGGTATTAATGCCGCTGACAACGACATTTCGGATGTCGAAATTACCAATGCAATTGAGTATCAAATGAAGAAGGATGAAGCCGTCGATCCAAACTATATCGATGTGGCCACCAATAATCATGTGGTAACGCTGTCAGGTAACGTAACAAATATTCTAGAGAAGGACAGAGTCGAAGAAATCGCAGAAAATATCAAGGGGGTAGAAGCTGTAGTCAATGAGATTACAGTCAAACCGATTGTTCGTTCAGACGCAGAGATCAAAAAGAGTGTGCAACGGTCTATTAAGCGGGACAACGAAATTGAAACTTTCGATATTGAAGGTGTCCGAGTTGAAGATGGCCGAGTCGTCTTATGGGGCATGGTACAATCCAGAGCGGAAAAGTATCTTTGTGAAAAAGCAGCGAAGAAAGTGCAAGGCGTCAAGGAAGTTGATAACCAGATCACTGTTCGGTTCCAGGCCGAACGGGATGACAAAGAGATTGAAGAGGACATCGAAGAGCGGCTTGATTACGATGTTCTTGTTCGCGATGAGTTCCTCGAAGTGAAAGTTAAAGATGGTAAAGTCACAATCTCGGGTAATGTATGCAGTTTGGGTGAGAAAAACCGAGCAGAAGAATTGGCTTGGATTAATGGTGTAAGAAACGTGAATGTGGATGCTGTAGTTGTGGATTGTAATAAATATGACGAATTGCTGCGTCAAAGAAAAAAAGGCGAAATCCATGTGAATAGACCCGACGCTGAAATCAAAGAGGCTGTACGAAATGCCTTGTCATACGATCCCGATATCGTTGCGGATAATATAACAATTTCAGTAAAAGAAGGCGTTGTCCATTTAGGTGGTATTGTAGATAATTTACAAGCCAAAAAAGAAGCCAAACAAGACGCTGAGAATACTGTTGGAGTATGGAAGGTTAATAATGTTATAAAAGTGCGTCCTAAAGGCGGACGCTCAATCAATGAAATCGCCAATGATTTAAGAGATGCCATCCGAGAAGATTCTTATCTCGAAAAGCATGAAATTTTGGTCACAGTGCATGACCATACCGCTTACTTGAACGGGAAAGTGGATTCACGGTTCGAAAAAAGACATGCAGTCGAAACGGCATGGGGAATTGAAGGCATCACCGAAGTCAAAGATAAAATCATCGTCGGTTCTGAATGGGTTGGCGAAAGCGACTGGGAAATCGAAACCGATATCGAAAGTGAACTATGGTGGAGTCCCTATGTTGACAGCGAAAACGTGAAGGTTGACGTTGAAAATGGTGTAGCCACCTTGACCGGAACCGTGGATACCTGGACTGAACGGAAAAAAGTGGCGGAAAACGCTTACGAAGGCGGGGCCAAGGATGTGGTCAATAATCTGTACATCCTCTACGGTCCGGAATCAATGCAAGAGTAATAATACGACATTGTATCAATAAGATGAAAGCGCTCTGTCTCCCAATTTGATGCAGAGCGCTTTATATTTGTGAAGCGAAAATAAAACTGTTTTCAATCATAATCCCGCCGCACGAACCGCACGGGTAAAAGACAGTAATGAATTACATAATTTTGGATGTTCAAAAATACTGATGTTGACCAAAGCGGCGATGGCGGCTTTGGCATCGAGAATTTCAGACATCATGTCATGTGGCCCGTTCCAAATTTCCTTGATTTCCTCGTATGTTTTTTCTTTCATCTCATCGGAGGAATAATGATCAAGTTTATCTCTGAGAAATTGGATGATTTGCTGATATTCATTTCTATCAAGCCATATCCCCGCGCAAGAAGGACACCAATCCAGAATGACTCCCGAATTGGCAAAGTTTGCAGAAACCATTGCTGAATCGGTACAAGAAGGACATATCCTTTTGGAAGGCATAGCTACCATGTTGTTCAAGGCTTCCACTTCATCATCCATCCATCGGAGAGAAGTCCATGATCCAGTGTCCACTTTATCTTTTAATTTCCTCAACTCATCCTTATCCAGAAAAATTCCTTTGCAATCTGGGCAGCCTTCGATCTGTATGCCGTAAATGGAGTATTGATTCAACTCTACCTGGCAGACTGGGCAGGTTTTAGACGTTTTCGATTGAAAAGCAGCTTCCATTAATGGAGAGACTTTGACATGAAAATCGGTCTCGCTGCTTTTTCGTCTAATCCGCTTGTACCAATAAGGCAGGTGAACCTTGTTAACGAATTCAGAAAAACCTTTCCCGCTGACAGGCATTATTTTTTCCAATGTGCTGTTGATTAAATCCAGTTCTCCTCCATCCAGCCAAAAGCCCTGGCAATTGCCGCATCGATCCAACACGATATCTGTATAGCCGATAAAGTGAACTTTGTCTAAAACCATATTATCGCACCGTGGACATTTCTTTTTGGACTCAAGTGTATTTTCAGCCGGTTCTTTAGAACTGAATTCAATACTTCCATCCACTTGAAAGGCCAGTTTATCCAACTCACCGGCATCCAGCCATAAACTTCCACATGCTTCACATAGATCGTATGCGATCTGATCATTTTTCGTCTGCACGAGATGATTCATCATCTCCGCATCGCAATTTAAACATTTCATTCGGGTATTTTCCTTTTTTTATTATGCGCTTTTCAATCAAGTTCTTTTATGTAGATATTGGCGAATTGAATTGGATCGCCATGATGCTGCAGGGCAATTGGTCCGCTTTCAGGAAGCCCTCGCAGTTGAACTTCGCGAATGACGATTTCCCCATTCAGTACAACGGATACCACATCGCCGATGCAGGTGATTTCGAAACGGTTCCATCGTCCGACGGGATTATCGGCACATTGAATGGGGGTGGCACCTCTGCGGATCTCGGCGGGCATATTTTGATCCAGGCGATAGCCCCAAATTTCGCCCGAGCCAACCGGCCAGTTCCAAATATTGATCTGGCTTTTGGAAGTCCCGCGCAGGTAAATACCGCTGTCCCCGGCATCGAGAACGCCGACAGTCATGCGGTTGCCTTCATCATTCATGGCATATGAGCCGCCGGGCAGCACAACAGGAACATGATCGATTCTCGGCTTGGCCGGAAGCCGCCAGTCCACAATCAATTTGAAATTACTGAATTCTTCTTCTGTCCAGAGGTGGCGGTCATTGCCGCTGGCTTCACTCTTGCCGTCATATTTCAGAATCCAATTTTCCGCGGTCCAATGGCCTTGGTTGCCGGGGACTTGTTTCCAGCCGCGAAGATCAAGGCCGTTGTACAATGACCGGAATTCACGGTCTTTTTGGGCAGTGATTTCAGGAGCAGGATTAGAACTGGGTAACTCTTTAATGCGGATGTTTCGAAAATGTATCAGGCTGCCTTCCGATTCAAGGCAAATGTAACCTTTTCGGGGATTGCAGTGAACCGCTTGGGTAACCTCTTCGCCGTTGACGGACAAAGTAACCATGCCATCTCTGCTTTCGACTCGATAATGATTCCATGCGCCCCCGGCGGGATGGTTTCTATTCTCTTTTGGGAGGGCGCGCATCCAGCCTTTCGGATGGGGAACAGCGGGGGTTAAAGTGGCACCGTGAATGGCGAAGACATCTCCACCGTTGCCGTCCATGATTTGGACTTCGATTGAGCGGGTAAACGGTTTACCCGGTGCAGTGATGTCCCAGGAATGCAAAAACAATCCGGCATTTCCGCCTTTTTTTAGATGGCGCCATTCCAGCTCCAGGATGTAGTTTTCGTATTGTTTTTCTGTACGCAATACACCGGTAGGAATGCCAGTACAGACAATGACACCATTTTTAACCGTCCAGGTTTCCGGCGCGCAATTGACATTGATCCAGCCTTTAAGGTTTTCACCGTTAAACAGTGGCTTGAAACCATCATCTTGTAAAGCACTACTATTTGCCAAAGAAAAGAGTACGATCAATAAAACAGCAAAAATTTTTTTCATGGACAACTCCTTGTTTATTTAGAACAGGTTCCGTGGGTTCACACCCACGGTTACGTGATGCCGCCCCGCTGGGGCTTGGTGTACGTATCTATGGTACAACCTTCTTGTTTTAACTACAATGTGGAAAATTAACTGAGAAAAAGGTTCCGTGGGTTCACACCCACGGCTACATGATGCCGCCCCGCTGGGGCTTGCAGGCTTTTAGGTGTGCGTATCTATGATGCAACCTTCTTCTTTTAATTACAATGTGGAAAATTAAAATAAAAAAAAGGATGAGTTATGAAACGGTCTATTTTAATTGTTACTGCGTGTTTATGGTTTTGTTTTGGTGGTTGCCTGTTGGTGGATAGTGCAGAAGATATTTTTCGTGGTGAATTTTACTGCGGGGAAGGGGATCGGGAATACTTGAAATTGTTGGATATCTCCAGGCGGATGTTTTCTCCCGATCCGGAATATCAGAATTTATCCATGCTCTATACACCCGCATGGAATGGGCTTGTCGAAGGGCCGACGTGGGATGCATGGTGGATACAGAACAGCTACGGCACGACCTACTGCGCGCTTCCGTTTCTTGAAGAGCCATTCGTTACGTTTTTACAGAATTCGCATGATTTGTGGTTTGATCAGATGGGGGATGGTGAAACTGTGGTTCATCATCGGGATTTCACTTGGGTGCCGCCGGACGGTGCGTTATGTGACGCTGCCAGCCCAGGCCGGTTTATTGCCAAACAAGGTGACGGCCGGGTCGATATTCATGACTGGGGGATGGAATTCACTGCCGCCGGATTACTGATGCAGGCTGAACTGCTGTTGATCAGCCGGGATCGTGAAGCGCTGAAACATTACCTGCCTAAATTGGAACGCTGCGCCAATTTTATCGAAATCCGCCGCGATCCGGAAAACAATCTGTTTCTTGCCGGACCAGCCGGTAATCTATTAGCGCCGAGTTATGCCGGGTATAAGAAACCGGATGGGAGTTATGGTAAAGCCTATCTGACGGGGCTCTCGATCACTTATATCGCTGCATTGGACAGGCTGATTGAACTGGAAAAACTCGCTGGCCACTCGGATAAAGTTGAGCTGTATGAAAAACGTCGAGAATTGGCCAAACAGGGGCTTTCTCGCGTAACCACGGATGAAGGGTACTTCATTAAAACCCTCGATCC
>CAZXSQ010000450.1:5089-5536 GCA_964643335.1 uncultured bacterium | reverse complement strand
GTTTCCAGTATTTTCTGGAAACGATTAAGCATTTCTAGAACTGCGTTTTTATCCACTTAATAACCTCTTTACTGCTGACAAGGATTTTTTTCAACTATTGATTCTGTATATATTCTTTGTAATTGAATTAATTCTTCTGGATATCGTGTGGCGATATTCGCTTCATTCAAATTAACGATTATTTTTCCTAGTTCAGCAGGTGGTGTTATACCGATTTTATCCAATAAATAAACGAGATTATGAACCTTAGGTGGAACATCTTGGTGTTTTTCATAGTAAAGTCCCTTCAACGCTTTTTCGATAGACATATGACACATAAAGACAGCATAAAATATCTTACGCCCTTAAACATATAATCGGCAGTATCCATATCATAATCAGCTTGAAGAAACCATTCTGCCGCCTTTTTATCCATGAATCTCCTTCTTTTAAAACATAAGCGTCAGG
>CAZXSQ010000450.1:0-5079 GCA_964643335.1 uncultured bacterium | reverse complement strand
CAGGAGGGGCATTTTACGGTATTTTTTTAATTTTGTCTCGTGTTCTTGAATTTTCATGTTCTATTATAATGCTTATTGCGAATATTCAAATAGATTTGGTAATGAGAGCTGAGTAGTAAGGCTTGGTGGCAAGAGCAAGCGAAGCAGCCCTTGAGCCGATTTCCTTATGTGGAAGCATTAAAGTTATCCAGTTATTATTGCATTTCTATAGATGCTGTATCAACTTCAACACCGTGAGTAATAATCCATCCGGCGAAACTGGCCGGATCGTGGTTTGTAAGAGCATTGGCGGGGAAAAAGTGCACTTCTACGTCGTCACCGACTTCCTTTTGAATCTGCGCCGCCGCGTTTACATGTTTTTCCAATCCCCAAGACTCCACCCCTTCGGCAAACACCGCCAGGTCGATATCGCTCCATTGGTCAGCGCTTCCATTTACCTGCGATCCGAAAAGATAGACACGAACCACGGTGCAGAAGCGGTTTGCCACAGCAACGGCTTTTTGGGTTTTATGTTCTATTTCTTTTTCGAGTGTAACCATTGTATGATTTCCTGAGTTTGATTTAAAACCCATTGGGCACTTTCCTTATTCAAATTTGAAGATAAATCGATTATTTCATCGGGATATCTAGTTTTTATGTAATAGATGGAAAGTTTTCGGAGAAAATCTTTCTTATCTTGGTTCATTCCCAGGCCAGCAACATCCGCTAATCTTGTCAGCTGATGAATTCGTGGTGGTAACTCATTTTTTCTATGGACTATAATCGCCTTGAGCATCTTCTCAATAGCCTGTTGACAACAAAAGAAAACGTACAAGTAACGTCCAGATTTGAACATGGAATGGGCTGTATCAAGATCGTAGAAGGCCTGCTGTATCCATTGTTTTGAAGTAGAACTCATTTCAAAAAATTAATATTCATCTCAATTTATGAATGATGTTATATAGCTTAAGACAACTATAAATCCATTATTCATCTTTTGATTCATAATTATAATTAACAATAATCCATTCAAGACGGCTATAATCGTGATTATCGAGAGCATTTCTTATATCTCGAATTAGAACAATATTTTTACGTAAACCTGCATCTTTTAATATTCTTGCAGAATATTCATGTAACAGTTTAATATCCTCTCCAGTCTTAGCTTATGGCTTAAAATTATACAAGTCATAATGTAATTCTGTTGATCCAGATTTCAATACAACATGAGATGTATTATTATTTACTCCAATTATTACACCAGCAACTGGAATCAAAAATAAGGATATAATAATCCAACGCCAAAATCGATAATTTTCTATTAGACTTAGTTTATCAATTTTGTCTAAGAATTCCATTCTGAAACAGCCATCATTGTTTTAATTTATATTATATCGTACATTCGCTTATTTTCTAATCACAAAAAGTTTTTTTAATTTTAATCTCAACCAATACATACTGCTTCGATGGGGGCAAATATTTCGTAGATGGCTTCTGAAAGAATATCGATCCGCTGCCAGTAATCCATGCCGGTGAAATCATCCGAGATAACGACCACATCAATATCGCTGGTTTCTGTGTATGTTTCTTTTGCATAGGAACCATAAAGGATGACTTTCGATGGTTTAATTCCTTTTGTTTCCAGTATTTTCTGGAAACGATTAAGCATTTCTAGAACTGCGTTTTTATCCATGGGATAGATTCTCTGATTCACCGCTTTTTCACATCCTCCACCCACGCATCATGCAATTTTTCCAGCCGTTTCACGATGTCTGGGTGGTCTTTAGCGAGGTTTATCATTTCGGTTACGTCTTGTTTCAGGTTTACGAGGAAGCGTTTGTCTTCTTTGGTGATTTCGGCTTTGTTGGAGGTGTCGCGGGGGTTGCCTAGTAGTTTCCAGTCGCCTTGGCGGACGGCCCAGCTGTTTTTTCCGGTTTCCCAGTGGAAGGTTTTGTGCGGGGTTGACGCATCCGACGATTGAATGATGGGTGTGATGCTTTTACCGTCGATTTTATGATCCGGCTTCTCCAGGCCGCATAAATCCAGGATGGTGGGGAACCAGTCGCAGCCGGTGGCCATTTGGTCTCGGACAGCGTTTTGGGGGAGGTGTCCCGGCCAGCTGATGATGGCGGGGACTCGTATTCCACCCTCAAACAAACTGAACTTTGCGCCGCGATATGGCCCTGCGTTGCCGCCTCCGCCGCCGGTGCGGATTTCTGTGGAATGGCCGTGGTCGGATTGAAAGATGATGATTGTATCATTGCTGAGACCAAGTTCATCCAAATGATCCATCACTTTTCCCACCATTTCATCCATAGTGGAAACAAATGCCGCATAGTTGCTGCGGGGGTACTCAAGGTGTTCATACCGTTTACGCCACTTTTCTGTTCCCTGAAGCGGGTAGTGTGGGAAGTTGATTGCCCAATAGAGAAAAAACGGTTCGTTTTGATTGCGGTTGATGAACTCTTTGCATTCATCAACCATTAAATCGCCAAAGAACTGGCCGTCATACCACACTTCCTCACCATTACGCCACAGATCGTGTTTGTTCGGACCGTGCCAGTAGAAGAAGTGAGAATAGTTATCGATGCATCCTCCCATATGCCCGAAGGAATAATCGAATCCCTGGTTGTTGGGCATGGTTTCGGGGCTATATCCCAAATGCCATTTGCCTACGTGGCCGGTGGTGTATCCTGCGGCTTTCATCATTTCAGCGATGGTGACCTGTTCGGAAGCCATGCCGTCGTTGCCGCGCTGCGAGGGCGCGTTGCCAGGCATTCCGGCGCGCTGCGGATACCGGCCTGTCATCAGGGCTGAGCGGGATGGTGAACACACCGGAGCCGCTGCATAGAATTGCAGGAATTTTATTCCACGCTCAGCCAGGCGGTCCAGGTTGGGTGTGATCAGGTCTCTGGATCCGTAGGAATTAATGTCGATAGAGCCTTGATCATCGGTGAAGATTAGCACCACGTTGGGTTTGCGTTTTGGTTTTTCCGAGGCCATTAATCTGCAAGGGGATGTGCTTAACATGGCGGTGATGGCGGATAGTTCTTTTATGAAGTTGCGGCGGTTTAGTTGGTTCATGTGTTCTCCTCCATAATTGGCAAACGTGATAATTATTTTACCCGCGGATTAAGGCTCGGCGGGAGAAAGTGTCTCAAAACTATGTTAGATGAGTTGGATGCCACAACATAGGGCAAACACATAGGTTTGCCCCTACCATATGTAGGGTTAGACCTATGTGTCTAGCCTCTTTTGAGAAAATTTCGGGAGCCTCTCTCTCCCTTTGCAAGCGGGGACGCTTGTTTTACCCGTATGATTTACATGCGGGGATGCTTGTTCTTCTCGTTCTACCCTTGTGGGTGGGTGCACTTATACATTCTCCGGCTTTGGGTGTGTCCAGGGTTCTCGGTATGGGCGGCTTAGAAGTTGGTTGGCTTCGTCATCGCCTTTAATTCGGTTTTTCTCTGGATCCCAAACCAGGGTACGGCCGGTTTTCATGGCCAGGTTGGCCAGGATACAACTGGTGCTGGAAATATAGCCTTGTTCGATATCCGACACCGGCCTGCTTCGGTCATTTATGCAACTTAGAAAATTTCTCATATGCTTGCGAAGCGCAGGGGCGACGTGTTTTTCCAGGCCTTTTTCTGTCTTGTCTATTGGGTACTTTTCTAACTCGTATTCCACGTCTTTGTGAATTTTTTTACCCTTTCCCCTTGGGATGAAATCATAACCCATCACGCTGACCTTCAATGTGCCTTTGTCTCCGTAAAATGTGGCGGCCCACGGATAATCGGGATCGGGTGTGCTGCCATAGGTGCGATGCTGCCACACGATGTTCAGATCGTCATACTCAAACATAGCGAGCTGGGTATCGGATATATTGGCGATGCTGTCTTTGTCGACATAGATCCCGCCGGACGAGCTAATTTGCTTCGGCCACCCCAGTCCCAGCATCCAGCGCACCATATCGAACATGTGAATACACATGTCGCCGACAATCCCATTGCTGTATTCCATAAACGAACGCCAGCGGCGGGGATGCACCAACGGTACATAAGGCCGCTTGGGCGCGGGGCCGGTCCACGTCTCATAATCGAAATAGTCGGGCGGCTCAGTGACCGGAGGATTGCCGCGGGCGCGCATGTGGTAGTAGCAGCATATTTCAACTTCGCCGATTCTACCAAGTTTTCCTTCATTGATAATAGTGTCCAAAGCTTCAATAATATGCGGAGTACTGCGCCTTTGCATGCCAACCTGGACAACGCGGTTGTATTTGCGGGCAGCGGTCAGCATTGATTTGCCTTCGATGACATCGACGCTGATGGGCTTCTCGACATATACATCTGCACCTGACTGGACAGCGGCGATCATGGGCAAGCAGTGCCAATGGTCGGGGGTGGAAACATGAACAATCTCAAGGTCTTCCTGTTTGAGCATCTCGCGATAATCGCTGTAAGTTCGCGGTTTCTGCTTAAAGACTTGCCGTTCAGCCACCATCTCCGCCGCTTCGGACAGCATTTGTTGATCCACATCGCATAATGCCACCACGTTTATAGGCGCGACTTGGAGTAGGCGGAACATGGCGCTTTTGCCGTACCAGCCGGTGCCGATCAGTCCGTACCGTTTTTTCATATCTGTGAATTCATCTGTATGTCCTGCTGCAGCGGACAAAGCAAGCCCGGCTGCCCCTGCTTTAATAAATTGTCGACGATCCATAAGCTCACTCCTAAGTTTTTTCATAGGCATACTCTAACATAAATCCACTTTCTATGCATGATCAAGATAAAGATATTATAGAAATTTAATCTCAGGATAAAAGATAAAAATAGAATGCAGACAATCAGGAGAGGGGAATTCAACCGTAGGGGCAGTTCGGGAACTGCCCCTAAAAATAACGATACGTGTTAGGGGCGGTTCCCGGACCGCCCCTACGATGATGGTATGTGTGGAGGGGGCGGTTCCCGGACCGCCCCTACGATGATGGTATGTGTGTGGGAGGGCGGTTCCCGGACCGCCCCTACGATGATGGTATGTGTGTGGGAGGGCGGTTCCCGGACCGCCCCTACGATGATGGTATGTGTGTGGGAGGGCGGTTCC
>CAZXSQ010000449.1:0-5546 GCA_964643335.1 uncultured bacterium | reverse complement strand
GCTCCCTCGGAGAGAATAGACGATCAATGTCACCAGCAGACCGACAAAGATCAGGATTACAACAAAAAAAGAAAGTAGAATGAATAATCCGGTTTTTTTCTTCATGATTGGTTTCAAAATGTTCTGCTAAATTTGAGAAAGTTTTTTATTTGTTTTACCTTATACTCAACATTTTCAATGTCAATTGATATCATTATATCGTACATTTTTAAATAATTGAACGTAATTTTCATTGTCGGCTTCGAGAAAAAATTATATTACTTCCAGTCTGGAAAAACAGGATGCCTTTAGAATACTGGATTGTATTAGGAATAAGTTTTACCTCGGCACTGATCAGTACCCCGATATTCCGCAGAATAGCGCTTTATCTCAATATTCATGATCAACCATCGGACCGTAAAATCCACCGCGAACCGGTTCCTTATTTGGGTGGGTTGGCTTTTCACATTTCCATGTCCGTTTCGCTCATTTTTTTATCCCTGAATTCACCTCATGTGCTGGAAGTACAAAAGACGTTGAATCATTTTTCAGTATTGTATCTCATAGCCACCTGCTTTCTGATTTTGGGTGTTGTGGATGATATAAGACCCATTTCAGCCGGGTGGAAGTTGATTTTCCAAATTATCTTCAGCATCATTTTAGTCAAATCCGATTTTTTCATCGGCCAGATCACCAGTCCTTTCGGCGGAACCTTGCCCCTCGGATGGTTGGGCTGGATTCTTTCGGTTTTATGGATACTGACCATTGTGAACGCCATAAATTTTATTGACGGTATGGATGGTCTGGCGGCAGGAGTTGTTTTTTTTGCTGCCATGGCGAATTTGATTATTGCTCTTCACCCCTGGCAGAATTTTGTTTGTCTCATATCACTGATTCTCATGGGGGCAACTCTAGGATTTCTTCCCTATAATTTTTCTCCCGCCAAGATTTTTATGGGAGACGCGGGGAGCCTTTATTTGGGAGTTGTTCTGGCCGGCAGTGCACTGGCCAGCAATGTGAAGGGAGCCACCGCGCTTTCTCTCTCTTTGCCGCTTGTGGTTTTATCCATCCCTCTGCTGGATACTTTTCTTACAGTGGTACGGCGTGGAAAAAAAGGAAGAAACTTTTTTAAAGCAGACCGGGAACATATTCATCACCGTTTAATGCGGCTCGGTTTCTCCGACAGGCAGGTTGTACTAAGTGTTTACGGATTAAGTTTCTTACTGGCCATGTCCGCGATTCTGGCGGCACAATTGCCGAACCGTTATACGATGATATTCATCCTGGTATTTCTGGTTGGAATCGTGTGGGGACTCCGGATTTTCACCGCAATCGAAAAAAGGCTGATCAATTCGAAAGAAGCTGTCAAGTCTGGCGAAACTGCAGGTAAACCGCAACAATAACAGCAAGCACAAATAGAACAACACCCGTCATAACCCATATTTCCCACGTCTCACCGGTTTTAATGAATTTGACTTCTTTTTTTTCCGGTAGATTGATCGCCGGTTCTTTTTCTTGTACCTCAACCGGTACATTCACTTTCACATGGAGCGAATCGGTGGAAGGATAAAAACCCATTGTATTGATGATTTCATAGTCGAAAGGTTTATAATCCGCGTAGGGAACATGCCCTTCATATCTCACATCATTCCTTGTCAGCAATTTCAATTGTTTCCAGCCTGAAATTTCCTTGAAATTGGAATCTGAGTAATCGAAAGGAATAGTCGCTCCCCGTGTTAAATCTGCCGGAAATGGTGAAACATAACCGATATCGATCTTGATAACATTAATACCGTTGTGCCCAATAGTGGAATAAGCATCACCAAGTTTGAACTGCAGCTTCAATTCCTTTTCACCCAGACGAATCGATTGTTTCTCGGCGTATTCTCCAGCGATGGCTTGAATGAAACGTGTGCGTTCTGGATCGATGATCTCACCGTCATTATCAGCATCCAGGCGATTTGTCGCCCGTTCGGTTGGGAGTAATCCAAGAATAACCTCATAAACGACAACAAGGCGTGAGGCTGTCAATGTCAATTCGGCATAGCGGTCTATGCTTTCGGGGTCTAGCGCATGAGATTGAACTTTGGCAGGAAGCAAGCATATACAGATAACGGCCAAAGCAGCATAAATTGAAAAAAGGCAGGACGTACGATTAATCATAGTTTCAGGAAACCGAACGAATTACCAAACCTGTTGGAATTTTGGGATAAAAATCTGTAGATTTTTGGGGCATTCTAACGCCTTCCAGCGATACATTGAAAACTGTTTTGGGAGAAAGCCCGCCTAATAGAAAAGCGCCTTGAAATTCACCCTGCCGTATCATTGAAACGGCGTCTTCTTCTCCCCTCACATAACGGGTTATGCCGGATAAATCATCCGGGAATAATTCAAGACAGGCGTTGAGTAGAAACTGATGTAAAATAGATACATTCAACTTACGAATTGGTTGTGGCACTTGATCCAAAGCCGGAATTTCCGCTGATTGATCGAAATCGAATAAAGCCGCTTTATCAGGAGAAACCGCCACGATGCCTTGTCTATTTCTGGACTGGTTTATGGTTTCACGTATGTGCTCCTTAGAAAGATTATCGATTGGTTTGATGTCACAATAAGATTTGACTTTCTCACTCAAACGGTCAAACCAGTTTTCCGGCATTTTTGCCACCACTCGATGAGTAGGCAAAACCAGCAAACCGGGGCTGTCAATAGGCGTCAAAAAAGCGAAGGTACTTCCCCACGGCTCCTGGTCTGGATCTTTACCGGTTTTTTCCAACATTTCCCGCCTGTAATTCAATGCGGTTTCATAGCGGTGATGACCGTCAGCAATAACCAAAGTGCGTTGTTTGAAGAAGTACTGGATTGCCTGAATTTTTTTGGAGTCGGTTACGCCAAATAGCGCATGTTCCTGATTCTCTTGATCTTTAAACTGAACCAAAGGTTTGTCCGCCTGTTGAAACAATTTCTCCCATTCCTGCTCTTCACCGTCTGTGAGGAGAAAAATAGGGGACAAATTGGTCTGGGTGGCGCGGGTAAGACGAAGCCGGTCGGCTTTGGGACCTTCAAAAGTAAATTCATGCGCACGCGCACCGGCTTTTTCGTCTAATTTCAATGCCCCGAAAAATCCTTTTCGGGTATAGGCGTTGCCTTCGTAATGGAAAGTCTGCTGATACATATAGAGACACGGAGGGTCCATCGTGAGAATATTGTTCTGGATCCACTCTTGCAGTCTGCTGGCGGCCTCCTCATACCAATTCCCGGATTCCGTCCCAGTGGATTGTGTGGCTACGTCGATTTCATGCTCACTGGGTGGAGGGAGGATCAACCGGACAACATTGAGGTCGCTCCGATTCCAAAGAATTTTTCGTTCCTCCGGGGAAACTTTGTCGTAAGGCGGCGAAATAACGGAATCAAGATTCTTAACCTTACTGGGGTTATATCTCAAACCTGGAAATGGATCAATTTGGGTCATTTGTTTCCTTTACATAATCATTTTGATTTTATTTGAAATTCGTAACGCCGGCATCCTGCCGGCTCTTTGACCATGCCGCCGAGACGGCGGCGTTACAAGTAAGAATCTATTAATACAGCGAACTGCTCACTTGATCAACCGATCCTAAAATATGATTGTTTGCAGCATCATAATAAGGACTCAAGGTATCCTTGCTATGAACCGGGCATTCCAAAGCCGGTTCTGTCCCTTCCACATATGGAATTGTTTTGACTTCTGGTTTGGGACATAATTCTGTCGCCAGTAAGCCGGAAACATCACAGATCGATTTTTGAACAATCCCTTCAGGAGGAGTCATCTCTCCGAAAAACTCGGGGTGCAATTCATAAGCACGCTGCATAACATCAATCCAAACCGGCAAAGCCACTTTGGAGCCGGTCATCTTCACGCCAAGCGACCGTTTAAAATCATCGTAGCCTAAATAAACAACACACAACAAATCCTTTGCGTAACCGGCAAACCAGGCATACGTGCAATTATCCGTGGTTCCTGTTTTGCCGACACAATAAAATGGCAGGTCTTTTGCAGGTTCTCCCGTTCCTTCCTCAACAACACCTCTGAGAAGATAAGTCGCCAAATAGGCCACTTCCGGAGACAGCCTGCTCACCTTACCATAGGACTGCTTAAACTCGTATAGCAAGTGTTGATACTTGCGCCTTGAATCTTCACGAGCATTAACTTTATCAATCATGTGCAATTTAATAAAGTCCCCTTTATTCGCCAGGACAGCATAAGCTTGAGCCAATTCAAGCGGAGTTACACCGGATGAGCCCAGAGCGATGGATAAATTCCGGTCTTTTATGTTTAAATCAAACACTTCTTTACAAAAAGTTCTGATCGCTTCAATTCCAGCGGTTCGGGTATCTCGCAGATTGTCTAGCAGCCAAACACTGGCCGCATTCAAGGAATGAATTAACGAATAACGAAGCGTTACATCGCCGTAATATTCATTATAAAAATTCCTTGGCGTCCATCCTGTCCAATATTCTTTTTCGATGTCTTTAAGTATTGAACTTATGGTCCATTGGCTTTTGGGGTCTGCAAGAGCGGCTGTATAAAGCAGTGGTTTGAAAGCACTTCCGGATTGAACTGTGCTGGCCTGGACGGCACGGATAAACTGACCGGCATTTGATTCGTCATAGAAATCATATCCACCCACAAGCGCGAGGATTCGGCCGGTCGACGGCTGTGCAGCGATCAGCGCTCCCTGAACATACCGGTCTTTGGCTAAACGCAGTTGGATGTCATTTCCTTCCTGTATAGCCTTTACTCGGATGAAATAACCGGGATGAAGGAGATCGAATTCATCCAGCCAGGTCTCATTCGGTACAACCGGAACCGTAAACGGCCCCTCTCCACCTCGAACATTGAGAATGGTAACCTGGATAGTCCCTTTGGCGGGATCATAGTCGTTTAGTACCTTGGCGTCGTATTCTTCATTCACTTTCAGCCGGTTGGGGCCATTTCGATTGACGCCTCGGTAACCTGGTTCCCCCCATCCACGCCCTCCATAACTCCGGCGCCGTCGTTCATGTTCCTCAATTCCGTGACGCAGTGCTTTTTCAGCGGCTTCCTGTAAATCAACATAGAGAGTTGTATCAATATCGTACCCCTGACCATAGATTTCGATGGGAAGTCCTTCGCTGGTCTTGAGTTTCTGTTCGGAAAAACGGCGGGATACCGCCCAGGAAAAATAGGGGAATAGCGCTATTTGGCTGCGGCGAGTCGCTTTGGTGTTTAATTGAAACGGTTCCTCAACTGCCTGATCAAATTCCTCTTGAGTGATATAACCTTCACTTAGCATAACCCGAAGCACCGTCTCGGTTCTATTTTGGGCGGACTCTTGGTTTTTCACCGGTGAATATCGATTAGGACCACGCAGCATCCCGGCAAACAAGGCACATTCTTTTAAACTAAGTTTGGAAACATTCTTGCCGAAATAATATTCGGCAGCTCTGGCTACCCCGTTGATATTTCCGCCCAAAAACACCTGATTCAGGTAAATTTCTAATATCTCATCTTTTGTATACCGTTTCTCTATTTGAAGCGCTAGCAA
>CAZXSQ010000448.1:0-5547 GCA_964643335.1 uncultured bacterium | reverse complement strand
GCCTTATATAAGTAACAGACATCCAGAACCGGGAATCAACACCCGTTCAGCAGCACCACCGCGACTTAACATTTCTCCGGCAAGAGAGCATGGAACAAGGAAAAACCTGAGAACTACTGATTTGCAGCGTGATTCGGAAAGACGCACCAGCAGCAGGGGCAAAAGATTCCGGCTGCCCCGATATCCTGCACCCGGTATAACAGGAGTAGTTCCTTCTCCTAACAATAATTCACTTAGCACGAACCAGAGAAGTAGGTCAAGTTGGACTTTGCGAACTTCCCGCGATCAAAGATCAGATACAGGTTTTTCAGGTCTTTCGAGGGAGCAGGATAATCGCCAAAATGATTCAGGAAACGCAGAACTCTCAAATCGCCGTGAACGGAGGATTATTGACCGGCAAAATGAAGTGGATCATTCCAGCCAGGCAAGAAATCCTTATGGAAGGGGCACATACTTGCTACCCCATCATTCCCAAAGCCGTTCAAGTTCTATTCGAGTATTTTCAGAACCGAACACAACGCAAGAAAACAGGCGGGGACAGCAATCCGGTACTCTGAAAACCTTCCAATATGTTTCCCCGGGAAGAGCGGACATTTCTGATTCAAGAGACAACTCATCGAATAAAAGCTCGGCGGTAAATAATTCCATTCGCTCCAGCCGTTCGCCATCAATTCAAAACCGTACCAGTGGGGATATACCAAGTTCATTTAAGCCTTCTTTCCGTTATGAACTCAGAGAATCTCCTGCTAGAAACAGGTCAACTTCTTCCCGGTCATCCGTGGAAGTACAAACCAGGCGAAGTTTTTCAGAACCACCAAGAACGGGCAATTCGTTTTCGAATAGGACCAAGAGTATTTCTCCACCCACAAGAAGATTGTCTCCTTCCCGGAATACCACTTCTTCTCTAAATCCAAGCAGATCAACCAGCAGTCATTCACGCATGTCACCATCTACAAGTCCAAGAAGAAGTGCTTCACCTTCACGTTCAGCTCCCCGCCGGTCAGTGAATTCCTCTAAAAGAAGATAGATTCTAAGAATTATCCAAAAGATTTCAATAATGAGAAATATTTTTTTATTTTATCAATTTTGAGAAAACACCTTCATTAAAACTTTACATATAATGCCCAAACCTATCAAATATGGCATATTCTGTTATAAGGAATTTCCTTAGATGAAGTTAAAACATACATCTTGTACAATCGAACCTGGTTTTGTTTATTATTGTTCTAAGTCTTGTAAAAAGAAAAAGTTATCAAAGTTACGGGTTTTGAAAATCACATGGAAACTATATTCCAGGCAACTATAATTTGACTGTAAAAAATAAGTTAGGTATTGATAGGCGATAAATCATGCATTATATTCCGTTGAACTATTTTATATAAATTCGAATCTATGAATATTAATTACAAACCGGTTTCATTTCTGAAATAAAAAGGTATACAATTTGCTTCAAAACGAGAGTTACAGTAAAATATTTAAAGCGTTATGGCCTTGAATACTTTTTTTTAATCTAGATTTTTATTGATATAGAGAAAATTGTTAGCAGAAATATTCATTTCGCAATGGGTCAAGATGTGGGTGTTGGAAGCCAAAAGCAAGCCCAAGAGGATAACTTTAATGGATACTAATTATAAAGTATCCTGTAAAATATCGAACAGGAGACGGCTTTGAAATTCCCACTCTTAGGCCGAAAGGACGAGTTACCTTTTGCCTTGACTGGCAAACCTGACCGTATTTCCCAAACAATGTTCGGGAAATACGGTGAAGAAAAGCGTTGGGAGGCGCTGGATGCTATCTCAATGCCGGGCCAGTCGAATTGGCAGAAAAGGTTGCTTTTATGGACACTCGCCAGCGAAAACGTCGAGATGCGTGATCGCGCGTGGGAGATTTTGGATAATCTAGAAATTGATTACGATCTCTTGCTGAATGAGTTGTCCTGTCCAATGTGGCAAGTTCGTGTCGGAGTCGTTCGATTGCTGGCCAAGAGTGGCCGGCTTGACACGATTCGTTTGCTTGTGGCGGGTATTGAAGACTATCATCAGCATGTCATCGATGAGACAAAACGCAGTCTCTACCGTTTAATAGAAAATGCCAATATCCGCAAACAACAGGGGGATCTGCCCCGGGAAGAGATTCAGGATGCGTTAACCACTCTTTTTCAGCCTCTGTATACCTCAAAACGTTCTCCCCGATTTCAAGCCATTCAATTTCTATTCAAAGTTGCGCCCCTGGATGAGTTCATGTTCTGGGATATGTATCTCAATCTCGATATGCCGCAATATACGGTCTTGCATGATCAATTCATCAACTACCAGAAAGAAGGATCACTCGAGGTTTTATACCGCGGACTCTTGCAGCAAGATGACCAAATCCAGGAACGGATCACGAACTTCCTCGCCGTGGCTATCCGAAACAGTGGGGACAATATCAATTATCATTTAAACGCTCTGCGCAAACTGGAACGGCCCGAATTCGTGAAAGTCGCCCATGTTCTTCAGCATCATCGAATTCTTGTGGAATTCCAAGGGTTGATCAAGCATATGAACCCGCCGGAAAGGATTATTTTGTTCGACCTGTTGGAAGCGGTGGGGGCAGAGCAGAATCTTTCTTTCCTTTTGCGTTGTCTTCAATTGGACGACTCCCGAATCCGGATACGCGTCCTCAAAATTTTGGGAGAAAGCCAAACATTGGGATTACGGCCGGAAGTCTTTGAGTTTTTAACCGACTCGGATGAACAGGTTCTGCTTGCAACGCTGAGGTATCTGCAAAAAAAGGGAGATCTGTCCATCATGGAGCGCATCTCTCATTTGACACGCAGCAAAAAGAAGAAAGTAAAGCAAGGCGTTAACACGACTATGTTCAAGATTACACGCGATCACTTACTGCGTAACTTCGATAACCTCAGCTATGTCCGAAGAATGAAAATACTCAATACACTCAAGAAGATGAAACCCAAGTTTTTTGAAGAGATCGTTTATCTCTCCGAGTCACCGGAGGAGTCGGATCGAATCAAGTATCTAAAAATGCTGGAAGCGGAAACCTTGAAAAAAGCGGTTCCGGAATATCGCCGGCTTTCTCAAGACCGGAATCCGAAAGTTCGCGGTCAAGCCATTATGGGATTGGGCCGTGTAAATGATATTGCTGTCCGTTACAAAATGGTCAGACCTTTTTTTAACGATCCGGATCCTCGCGTTCGGGCGAATGCAGTTGAATTGATGCCGGACGAGAAACCCGAAAACGAAGAGATCATCGATCTGGTCAAAAATGCCGCCAAATCTGAAACACTCCGGGAAAAATGCAATGCCATATCCAAACTGTTGAAGTGGGGATTCCAAGAATATGAAGAGCCATTAAAAGAAATATTAAATAGTGACGAAGAATGGACAAAAACCAGCGCGCTTTGGATTGTCGGGGAAAACGAACTCCCTCATCTGGTGGGCAAATTGAGAGATGCCGCAAACGATAGCCGGGCTACAGTTCGAAAGATGGCTGTACGCGGGATTGGACGCAGAGGGACTGAAGACGATCTCCGTGCATTAATGCCTTATCTGCAAGATCCGGACCGCCAGGTGCGTCTGGCTGCACAAAAAGCTTTACGGTCCCGCTTGCAACTCTCCTTTGAAATCGCTTGACAAAATAATGATTCGAGATTCCATATTAGTTGATTGATTCTTAACAGGGTAGATATTTATGGCAGAAGCACAAACCGAAGAAACTGCACGGAAGCGAGTGGTCGCTTTGCGGTACAAGCAAGGGGAGGATTTGGCTCCCGTTGTGGTTGCGAAAGGCCGTGGAACAATAGCCGATAAGATTATCGCTATTGCCGAAGAACATAACATCCCACTTTACCAGGATCCTGATTTGGTGGAAATTTTGAGCAGAGTCGATTTAGGAAATATAGTTCCGTCTGATTTATATAAAGCCGTCGCTGAAGTCCTCGCTTTTGTTTACAGAATGAATGGAAAATATAAAGAGCCAAATCAATAAGCTATTTAATTTTCCGGGATTGTTATTTCTATTGACCTGAATTCCACTGTGCTGAAGGGATCATGAGCCTGCAGTGCAATAAAACCTTTTTGGTAGGTTGTATCAGTCGCTTCAGTCACAATCTCATCATTGATCATAACAGAGATATTCGGGCCGATTGCGGTTATCTGCATCCGGAACCATTCCCCATCCTTCACTACAAGTTTCTTTGCCTTAGCCCGGTCATATAAACTCCCCGTTGGATTTTTGGGATCATGATTGTCGATTTGGGCTTCATAACCTTCCGGCCAAGGTCTAAATCCATCCGGAAGGCGTGCACGAAAAAACACTCCGCTGTTGCTTTTTTGTCCGGCACGAATGTCGAGCGAGAGAACAAAATCCTCAAAGTCATCACATCGCGTTGAAATATACCCTAATCCTCCGGAAATCTTCAAAACGCCGTCATTGACCGTCCACCGTCCTAAACCGTGGGCACTCCAACCCGCAAGATTTCGTCCATTGAGAAGAGAAAGTTGTGATCCCGGTTCGTTTTGCTGAACAAAATCTGCAACCTTGCTTTCAAAAGACGGATCGCGAGACGGAAAGGTTGTGCACATGGCCAATGAAATAGCTAAAAAAAGGCAAATTAAAAGCAAGGAAAAAAGGGCAATCTTTGATTTCTTTTTGAGATGCATGTTTTGTAATTTTCATCAAATAATTCCTCAGGAAATACTGAGCCGCTGATTTGATTAAATGACGGGGATAAGCCCATAAATAAGGGCGGTTTTAATCCCCGCCCTTATAATACAATATCTAAGTCAAAATCAATCAGCAATATCGGCAACACCAGCTTCTTCAGTATTTCCAACATGAACCACCACACGATAGCGTAAGGATAATTCATCCCCTTTCAGAATATTCAGATGATCGTCTTCCAGCCAATACATCGGTGTGGGTGAAAAGAAACCATAATCCCTCGTGAACCAGGTACATGGATACCAGCGATTATCGGGATGATCCAGAATGGCGAGACCTTCTGTGATACCATCCCGCGTCCCATAATAATCGCACCAAGGAGCCTTCTTGCCAAAGGTTCCTTCTTCCTTCTTGTCACCATGCGCATTAACTAGTGTCCCGCCGTTGTTGACCGAGAGTTCCGGCACCATACGGGCGGAAAAGAGCGCATGGTTTGTCTTCTCTATTCGCACATCGATCAATGCTTTAAGTGTAATAACAAAATCGATCAGACGCAGATCGGGATTTGGAGCGGATATTCGGATCAAACGTTTGTCTGAGAAAGGAGACTCCGCTCCCGGCCGCTGCCAAAGGCATGAGTTTTCAAAGATTACAACCTTGCCTTCAGCTTTAACCATTTCTATATCTTGGGAGACGATTTTTCCTCGATCCACCCCCTCCTGCCAATAATTTCCCCCGTTGACCCGGTCACATCCAAAAAAGAGTGAATGATGATGAGGGTATGGCTCGGAAGATTCCGTCGTGACACTTTTACCGGATCGCGGGCCATTCACAGGATAAAAATAAGGATATTTTTGATCCGGATGAAAGCGGTATTCAGTAAAT
>CAZXSQ010000447.1:0-5565 GCA_964643335.1 uncultured bacterium | reverse complement strand
CGAATTTCTTTCTCAATTTGGGCGAGAAGGCTGTTTTCGCCGCCTCGAAGAGCGCGTACGACTTTTTGTTGGCCGGCGATTTTACGCTGTTTTTCCAATTGATTGTATAATTCGATTTTTTTTACCCAAGTGTATTCCCCATCAACGACTTTGGTTGTCACTTCATCGGGTTTTACACCCATCTCTATGGCTTTTTTTTGAGTCATTTCTTTGCGGAATTCTTTAGCCAGTTTTTGTTTTTCTTCGGATGATAAATCCATGCAATTATTTCCTTGATTTGAAGAGCAGAGAATATAGAAAAGCCAATTAAATATTTTAAATAGTATAGCACCTCGATTGGGATCAAAAAAGAAAAATTACAAAAACCTGTTACTTTTATTAACGGAAAGGCGTAGACCAGAAGAAGTGGTCACGTTTAATTTTTGCGGTTATAATTCCTATAGGATTTGTTTAGATGACAAGATAAAATGGTTAAAAGAGTCCAGACTATTTTCGAATTGGATGGAAAATTAAATGCGTAATTTATTGATTATTTGTGTCTTAGGCTTATTTTTAGGGGCTTGCGCTTCTTCACCGGAAACTGGAGCTCCTCAAACTTTTTCATGGAAAGACGATTTGGATCCGTTTACTGAGTATGGTATGTCAGATTGGGAAATTTTTGATGTGACTCCGAAATCGTTTTCCTCTAACAACAATAGTATGGAAAACATCCAATTTGATCTAAAAGAAATTTTTTATTGATGGATTATGAAATCCTCTTTCTTTCTAGGCAATTTTACCCTCGGAGTTTTTGAGTGATCAGCTCTTTGGCTGTTTGAGGATTGGCTTTCCCCCGGCTTTTTCTCATAACTTGTCCAAGGAGGAAATTCATGGTTTTGTCTTTTCCTTCTTTGAATTCTTGAGCAGGACCAGGATTTTCCGAAATTACTTCGTCCACAAATTGTTCAATCGCTCCTGTATCGCTGACCACTTCCAGTCCTTTTTCTTTGACGATGGCTGAAGGCATTTTCCCTGTGTTCATAATGTCTTTATAGACTTGTTTGGCGATATTGGAATTGATGGAACCTTTTTCGGCCAGTTGAACCAGTTCAGCCAAATGCTGGGGGGTAACCGGCAAATCGGTAATCACACTGTCCTCGTCTTTTAATTCGCGGAGAATATAAACCATGATCCAGTTACTGAATGATTTAGGGGAGTGGTGCAGCCGAACACATTCTTCGAAATAATCCGCAACGGTTTTATCCGACACGAGTACACCGGCGTCATAGGCCGGAAGTTCATATTCATCGATGAACCGCTTGCGTTTAGTGTCACGCAGTTCAGGTAAATTCGATTTCAGTTCATTCAGGTATTCCCGATCCAATTGCACCGGTAATAAATCCGGTTCGGGGAAATAGCGGTAATCCTTGGCTCCTTCCTTGACTCGCATGGAACGGGTTTCCCCTTTATCATCATCCCACAGCCGGGTTTCCTGAATGACTCTCCCTCCTTCATCGAGGATATCGGTTTGCCGCTCAATTTCATAGTTCAAAGCACGTTGAACAGCCTTGATCGAACCGACGTTTTTTACCTCCACTTTGGTGCCGTATTCTTGAACGCCTACGGGCATAAGAGAAACATTCAATTCAAAACGCAGAGAGCCTTCCTGCATTTTACAATCGCTGACTTCGAGATAGCGCAGCAGGCTGCGCATTGTTTGCATATAGGCCAATGTCTCATCCGGGCTGCGCATATCCGGTTCGCTGACGATTTCGAGAAGGCTGGTTCCTGCACGATTCAAATCGACCAACGTAATCGGTTTGGAAGTCCCCGCCGGATGAAAATTTTTGCCCGCATCTTCTTCGAGATGGATGTTGTGTATGCCAATATCCTTTTCACGATTTTCGCCTAGTTGGATTGTGATCTTACCGTTTCGAGCCAAAGGCCGGTATTCCTGTGATATCTGATAGTTTTTTGGCAGATCGGGATAATAGTAATTTTTCCTGTCGAAAATAGTCACATCCGGAATGCCGCATTGCATTGCGAGTGCCACTTTCAGTGCCATTTCCAGCGAAACTTGATTGAGAACTGGGAGAGTGCCCGGCAATCCTAGACAAACTGGACAGACGTAGCTGTTCGGTTCGCCACCAAATTCAGCTTTACAACTGCAGAAGACCTTGGATTTGGAAAATAGCTCCACATGGGTTTCAAGACCGATGACGGGTTGATATTTCATAGGAAAATCACCTGAACTGAGTTAAATGTTAAAAGAATTTTAGCAAGTTCTGTTCTCACCCCAAAGACATTGCTGCGATTTAATCTCCACGAGACTTGGGTAAAAATGAATAATCCTGATGAATATTATACAATCCGGAGTTAAGTATGCCCGATTAGTATTTATTTTTTTTGATGCATTTTCTTTTTTCATTTATTGAGACCACTCTTTGACTGTTTTCTTCGCTTTGCCCATAATAGGGATGACGGTTCTGGAAAATGTCAATGTTGAGGTGCCCTGTGTCGAACATTTCTATTCGTTTTTTGTTGATCCAAGGTTTTCTTTTGACGGCTTGGATCCTATTGCAAGTGGCAATGGCCATCGGATTAACCATGCCAGGTTTACATCCAACAGGGGTATTTTGTTTATCTGAGACCATTTTATTGATATTTTTGCTTTTATGGGTCTATGCGGTTTTTGGTTACCTCTATGCATATCTGAAAAAAACCTGGCTTGTCCTTTTATTCGAAATGATAGGAATAGGACTGTTTTTATCCGCCGTGTTATGGATCGATTGGCAGCCGCTTCTCTACGGTTTGAATTCTTCCGGCGATCATTTAATGCATTTTACCCTGGCAACGTTGACGGAATGGAATCTTCGTTTTCATTGGAGTTTAACCGGATGGTGCACCGCTTTCAGCATGGGATTTCCCTTAAATGAACTTTATCCACCCGGTGGAAATATTGTATTTTGTCTTTTTCGGTTTCTCACATTAGGGATTGTTTCCCGTGAATGGATTTATACCCTTGTCGTTTTCGCTACCTATCTAACATTCGCTTTTCTTCTTTACCATATCGCACGCAAGTGGTTTGGCCGTACAGCGGCGCTTTTGCTGCTGCTACTGCTCTTACTGGACGGTGGTGATGGTATGAATTTCGGCTGGCCCCAGTTTTTTTATATTGGGATGTGGGCCAGCGGATTCGGATTAGGAGTTTCATTGTTTGGACTTTCACTTTGTGCCGATTCAACCAGGGCATTTACCAAAGGCCGGGTGGTGATTCTGGCGCTGACTGTATTCATATCAGTGCTGCTCCATCCTCTTTTTTTATATACCAATATCCTGTGGTTGAGTTTGTTATTGCTTGTACGGCTGGCATCCAAAAGAAATGTTTGGCTCCCTTCCTTCGCTTCCGTCTCTGATAAAAGTCTTCCCACTGAATTGGGGGGGGGAGCCTTAAGAAAAAGTACCGGTATCATTCTTGGTCTCGGTCTGGCTGCTTTTTGGTGGATTCCGTTCATGTTCAGCAGTGAGTGGATTTATCCTTATGGCTTCTGGGGACGGACTATGCCGGATATCGGCAGGGAACTTTTAAATGGTTCCTTATTTCAGAACGCGACAGCGTTTCATACTATTTTAGGTTTTGTCGGAATTGTTTGGGGATTGTTTTCCCGGCGATACTTTACGCTGGTGCTGGCGTTATTTGGATCGGTGAATATTTTTCTGGGATTGGGAGCTGCACGAACTTTCTTTCATGTGGAATTAGCTCAGGCGTTTTTTGATCATGTACAGTTGGAGCGGCTGGTTGGCATTGGAAAAATCAGCGGTATGCTTTTAGCCGCAGGATTTTTTGGAAAACAACTTGAGTGCTTTTTTAGCCGCTTTCATTTCGAAAAGATATCGTTTAAACGATGGAAATATGAGACACATGAGTCGACTGTGTTTTTCCGTCAATTTATATCGGATATCTGCGCAGTCTCGGTTTTAGTGATTCTGTGTATTCCATTGTATGTATTGGGTAAGAATCTGGTTTTTACCGCCTGGCGATGGCATGTAGAACCGATGGCTCAGCGTGTCGGCGCGACTCCCCACACTCCTTCTTATTGGAGTTATTACACCGATTTGCTTCATTTTATTGAATCCAAAGAGAGCGAGCGGGGGCCGGGGAAATTTTTCCAAAATCCATTACTCCCGTTTAGAGCTTTAACCTATGATTCATGGCGTATGATTTCTGCTCCGGCTATTGCATCAGTGGGAATTGCGGGACCGGTTTACATGCCCGCCATAATACTCGGAACGCGTCCTTTCTTTTTTAATGAAACAGAACTTGATCTCGCCAATGTGAAATATGTGTTTGATTGGAAACTAGCCCCGTATCATGAAATCAAGGAACTGGAGGGATTGACACCTGTCTATGAAAATCAGGAGATGATTCTGTATGAACGATCATCCTGGAATGGCCGCGGCTGGATAAAACACGGCCCTGGCACGGTTGAACTTCTTCCCACCGGAGGCAGCCATTTACGTTTTGAAATATCCGAGGCCAAGGCGGATTCACATTTACGTTTGGGGATATCCCGTTACCGGAAATGGAAGGCCAGTATCGATGATATTCCGGTTCGAATTTACCGAATGGAACAACCGTTTGAATCACCTGAAGAGCGGAAATTAATAGGATTTCAATTGCGCAACGGTGTGCTTGATATCCGTTACGAAGATGCCTGGTATGATTTGTTGGCTAAACTGTGCAGCTTTATATTTCTTTGTTTGATAATTGTTTTATTGACCACGAACTACCTATGGGAAAAAATGGGAAGACTCTTTTCTTATCTGACCGGCTTTTCCCCATGGTTCCATGGTTTGGGATCTTTTCTGGATGCCGCTGTGATTGTTATTGTTCTGACCTTTTTAATAACCTCCTTCTTTCTCCCAAAGCCAATATACAAAAACAAACTCAACTTTTTGGGGAGATTGACGGATCGTGTTGGCTTGTTCGAACGTAGTCCGGATGGCGAAAAAGACCTTTGTTTTGAACTGGATTTCTCCGCGGGAACTAAAAAGGTGCACATTACCGGTCTGGAACTTGAGTTGGTGAATGAAGATGGAGAAACGCTTTCAGGGGCGAAATGGCAAACCCAAAATGAAGCGCAGCCTAAAATTGGAATTGCCGATATGATGGGTATCCGGCTTGATCATCCGGATGGAAGTGTAAGTATACCAACCCGATATTTTCAGAAGCTGCACCTGTTTGTTGCGAAACCGAAAGAAATGGAAATACCCGATCCAGTCCATGCTGCATGCCGTATTCTCTTTGAAGATGGAACCAAGGTTCCAGTTCGGTTGAAATAATTATATTTGTCTTCGTTGCATAAATTCGCTCCAATAGTTATCATATTTCTTTTACTTCGAGTAGGGAGTTACCGATGAGCGAGAAGTTCTATCTGACGACAGCAATCTCATATGTCAATGCAAAACCCCATATTGGACACGCTTATGAGTTTATCGTATCTGATGCCATCGTGCGGCACCGGCGTATGCAAGGGAAAAAGGTGTTTTTCCTCAGATACTTGATGTGGCCGGAACGAACTATTG
>CAZXSQ010000446.1:0-5584 GCA_964643335.1 uncultured bacterium | reverse complement strand
AGCCGGATGCGGGAAATCTGCACGTCCGATTTGAGGAGGGGGAGGGAATTCGTTCCTTCCTACTCGACTGGTTCAATAACCAAAAAAAATCCCGAAGGGATGATAGCAAGTTACCGTGGGTGTGAACCCATGGAAATACGTGACAAATTCGTACAACCTCACCCCCAACACCGTTTCTTGAAACACAAAAACAAAAACCGGACATTCCCCAACAGATATCGCCGCCATAATCGACGGGGTTCAAGATACAGGCGGTATATCCATTCCAATCCCACTCGACGCATCCACAAGGGCGCTCTCGCTTTTTTGCCTGAGTAGAAATCAAAAAGTCCCCCCACTCCCATCGCTGCTTTCACTCCGCAGCGGTTTATGTTTTCATCGATCCATTTTTCTTGTTTGGGCACGCCGAATGCCACCAATAACAAATCAGCGTTGGACTCACGAATTTGTTCGAGAACAGCAGGTTCGTCTTCCGGTTCATAAAATCCATGGTGATAACCCGCGCAGGGCAAATCTGAACAAGTCTGCTTCATCCGCTCATAGACCAATTCCGGAATCCCAGGTTCTCCTCCCAAAAAGTAAAGGCGAATCCCCTGTGCCTGGGCCGCTTTGCATAAAAGCGGAAACATATCGGTTCCATTCACATTATCCAAAAGCGGTGTCCCCGCAATCTTGGACGCTAATTGCATCCCGACACCATCCGCAAACACATGAGTAGCCTGTTGAAGCTGCTTCAAATAATGCGGATCGCTGCGCGAGAGGTTCACACAATGTGCGTTGACAAAATATATCCGGCACGGTTGTTCATCCACGCTGGCTTTCACCACCAAGTCAATCGCCTGCTTCATGGTCACATTTCGGATGGGGATATCGAAAAGAATTAATTCATTCATAGGGAAACTGCAATTTGCCGTAATTCATTAAAAAAGTTATCCAGAACGATTCGCATTCGGAAGGGCTGAACCGCTTGCGCGCAGTTCTCTTTTTTATATTGATCCGGATGAAACAGCACGTCCTCCAATCCCGTTGCCACCATTTCAGGATTGGATTCTGAAACAACAACGCCGGTTTGTCCCTCAAGAATCATGCGGCGTATTTCTCCGGCATCGGTCGAGACCACAGGCAACCCGCAGGCTTGGGCTTCAAGCACCACAATAGGCATCCCCTCGAAGCGCGATGTCATCAAAAACGCATGACTGATTTTCATCACCTCCGCCAATTCTTCCGCAGAAAGCGAGCCAAGAAAAAAAACTCTATTCTCCAATTGATAAAAGCTGATTACTCGCTTCATATCCGCCTTAAGGCTGCCATCCCCCACCAGCAGCAGAGATACATCCGGCAAACGTTCTGACAGTTTTGAAAACGATTTCAACGCCAACACCGGATCCTTTTGCTTCTCAAACCGTCCGGTAAATAAAACAAATTTCGAAAACGGTTTGAGGTCGTATTGTTGGATAACTCTTTGATATAAAGACTCTCTTTTCTCTTCTTCAGGAAGAGAAAATAACTCTTCGCTGTACCCCGTTGGCAAAAAGGAGATATCCTCATGGCGCATATATCGTTTTTGCAAATACTCAGTCCCTTTACGGCTGACAACGAAAATGCGCCGTGCCTTCTGCACGGCATTTGATTCGATTCGTTTATAAATCCATGGAATATGCTTCCAACGTACTTCGGAATAGGGGCCGATTATTTCACGGCTGTCCCCATGTATACAAAGTATATTTGCTCCGGCATCGATCCGCGAACAAAACAATGGCTCTACTCGATGAAACAGTGCTAATGAAGAATGAAAAGATAAGTGATATCGGAACAATTTTGTGGAAAAACTTAAGAAAAGAGGAATCCGGCCGCGTTGGTTTGGATTTTCAATTTTCAGGATAGGTAAAAAAGAAACCCGTTTACTTTTGTACTCCAATTCTTGCCAACTGTTCAAGGGACGTTGTACTGTATTTTGCGTAACACCGATTAAAGAGAGTTGAAAATTATTAGGTGCATATTGGATGGTCGAGCGTACCGCTGTTTCAATTCCTCCGATTTTACTTCCCCAGGGATCAAAAGGATGCACAATGAGGAGGGAAACAGTCATTCATCCGCCTCGGCCGATGAAGAATACTTCTGTGCATCCGCCACTGCCCAACCAGCTGCCGCGGCAAACACAGCCCAGAGACAATATTGATAAGCGGTTGCAGTAATTAAGTTATCGTTCAAACTCCCAACCAGCCACGCTGCATACAAAGCAAAAGCCACCCAAATGAAATTACCAACCCATCTTGTTTCTGACTTCTGTATCGCTTCTCTCAACCCAAGTCCAATCACGATAAGAAAAACCAGCCAGATTATTTCTCCCAAAATACCGGTTTCCGCCAAATAGCGTATATAATCGTTGTGCGGTGCCGAACCAACCCCTTCAGGGTTTTTCATGGGATTGATTTGCGGACTCGTCTCCAGTCCATACCCAACCCATGGGCTTTTTTCCCAGGTGCGAATCAGGAATCGCCAGTTCAACAATCTCCAGATCAACGAAGTGGTTTCCTTTCCGGTTCGTTCCACTTCATCCAGGCTTTCGATTCTTGTTTCATCGATGATCCGTTGCCATCCGGTACTGGTCAACATAAATCCTAAAACAAAGATAACCATCATAGCCACAGCGGCCAAACGTATTTTGCGGCTTTCGCCCATCACACAACCAAGAATAAGCATTCCAAACATAGCCGCACCGGTAAAACTGAACGTCGATAAAAGCAACCCGACCTCGACCAAGAGCAACAATCCCCAAAGCGGTTTTTTATTCGCCCATCGAATTTTCCAATAAGTGATACCCAACATCAACACAAGATAGAATGAAAAGGGATTGGGATGCACAAATGTACCGGTTATTCGATGCACACCTTTAATCATCTCTCCCGCGTGAAAGATCACCTGATAATACCCCACCAAGGCTGGAATGATAAAAGAAAGAAACAACGAGGTCAAAATTCGATGAGCGTACCCCTGCCAGGCTAAATAAAACAGAATGCAGAATAAAGGTAAATAGGATAGCAACCGCACCCATTCACGAATTCCAGGCAATCCCTCTGAGCCATGTTTAAGAAACGGCACCAACGCCCAAAAGAACAAAAGCCCCAGCCAGGCCATGAGCGCAATCGTAATTGGTTGCTTGATAATTTGATTCCGTTCGTTTTTCTCAAGCAACAAAAACCAAACTGCGCCCAAAACGATCAAACTAATGCCAAGGAAAGAAGCAGGATTTAATTTGAGTGGTGGAGGCAGTAATGTTATATCAGTAAAAATATCCAACGATGGTCTGATGGCCAAAAAGACAAGAACAATCCATTCGATCCAATTCCGGTATTTGTTTTTCATGTCAGTTGTTCCAGTATATTCCGTGCTTTTGAGCGTGTAATTTCGATAGGATTGCCGTACATACTATTCCCCATCGACATTTTTACCAGCAGGTCATATTCTTCTTCAGGAATATTCAACGATTTTAAATCCGGAGGGATGCCAAACTCCCGGTTCAACTCTTCGATTTCTTTAATGGCTCTCCCTGCCCAATTTTCTTCTGTACCGACGGCGTCACCCATTACAAAACCGATACGCGCCAATTTATGCAGAACCCAATATGAATTGTAACGCATCATATGCGGTAATAATATAGCACAGACTTTGCCATGAGGAACATCGTAAAGAGCTCCCAATCCTGAAGCAAATCCATGTGCCATTCCTAATCCTGCATTCGCAAGGCAAATACCACTCAAGGTACTCGCCAGGAGCATCTCCTCGCGCCGCTCAAGATTGGAGCCGTCATGGTAAACCTCCCGAATGGAACGAAACGCCATTTCCAACCCATACAAAGCCAGCGTATCGGTCATAGGGGTGGCTTTTCTGCTCAGGAAAGATTCTATCAGCTGAGTGATAGCATCCATCCCACTGTAGGCGGTTTGTTCAGGGGGCAGGCTTTCGGTTAATTCTGCATCCAGGATTGCGGCGGATGGATACAGATAGGGGCTGCGAAAACTTTTTTTGAATCGGCCTTCTTTAGATCGAATCACCGCATTACGGGTCACTTCAGCCCCGGTCCCGGCTGTGGAAGGAATCGCGATATGCGGCAGAGCCGGTTCGGTAACTGTTCGCCCGCTGCCGACACCTTCCAGATAATCAACGATGTTACCCCCATTGGTTGCCAGCCCGGCCACGGCTTTGGCCAGATCGATCGCTGAACCGCCCCCCAAAGAAACGACTGCAGCGCAATTCGTCCCGGCAATCGCTTTCGCTGCAGCATCGGTCATACCCACATCCGGTTCACCGCCGGCTTTAATGTATTCAACAACCTCAATCCTTTCAGCCTCGAGTGAGGACAATAGGCGCTGAAGGTTGCCGTTTTGTTGGGATGATTGGTTAGAAACGACAAAACATTTCTTCCCAAAATTAGAGACAATCGCTCCCGCATCTTTAACCTTACCTCGACCGACAATCAGCTTGGTCGGAGCATAAAATTGAAAGTTCATAAATTCACTTATTTTAACTATGTTCTAAAATCGTTGCCTTGATTCATACATTTCTTTCACTTTACATAAATCTTCATGCAAATTGAAGTATCCCAACCGTAAAATACAATAATTTCGGATTTTGAGAATGAGTAGTGAAAAATGTGACAGCACAGGATGCATCAAGTCCCCCTTCTTAAATTAGCAGTTGAGCTTAAAATTGAACATAATCCATACATTACTACGTAATGCAGATATTGGCAGGATAAATATAATTGGACAATGAATACTCCAAGATTTATACTCTACAGACCGTAGGGTATACTTTCAGCAAAAAGAAAAGAATCTTTTCATGTTTTTTATGCACATGCTAACTTGGGCGTCTTGTATCTCGGTACCACCAAGTGCACTTGGATATGTGACAAAAGTCATCTTTGAGCCATATAATCCAGTTCCATAGGAGCTAACATGAAAGTAGTTATGTATAAAGAAAAGAACAATCCAGATCCATATGTCAGAAGGTATGTGTTGATTCCAACAGGCAAGGATACGACAACATTGCCTGAACAACTAAGAATGGACCTTGGAGATTTGGAACTCGACAGGAAAATCGTTATACATCCAGGAGAGAAGCGCATTGCGCTGGATATTGATGAAGCTATTAAGAAAATCGTAACTGAAGGATATTACATGCAGGAAACACAGATTCAGTCGAAATTATCAGTTGGATGATATAACATGGGCAGTAGGCTAGGCTCATATCGAAGGGGGGTACCACCACAATCCGTTATGAATTCCCGTTCGTATTATGTAATAATGGCCGCCCCCGCCACCACGACGCAAGCACCGAGCCGGAAATATTCATCCACGTCCCAAAGATAGCCGGGCCTAACGCCGCTTGAGGATTCTTTAGAACGTCAATCGCCAAACCGGTAGCCATTCCCCCGTTTTGCAATCCCACTTCAATCGCCAATGTACGGCAGGAGGATTCATCCAACCGAAACAATTTTCCGCCGCCGTACCCTAAAACATATCCGGTTGATCAGCGACAATTAAAATTCCCTACTGACGACAATTAAAACTCCCTGTTTGAC
>CAZXSQ010000445.1:0-5595 GCA_964643335.1 uncultured bacterium | reverse complement strand
GTTCCCTTCCATTTCGCTATGAATATCAATATCAAAACTGATGGGGAATGGAGTTTCATCCGAGCCTTTTGGTGGGAGAAGTACTTGAATATCAGCCATTTGGCCGGTTATCGTTCCGGTCATGGAACCAAAGTTGAAATACGAGGTTAACTTTTGCAAGCCGATATTTTCCAGGCGTCCATCGATACCGAATATGGTATAATCAGAGAACGGATATTTAATAAACAAATCGTGAATAATTATACGGCCACCAAATAAATTTAATACAAGAGTTCCGGATGCCGAAAGAAGATTCTCGGATATAACGACCTGCCTTATCTCACCGGAAAGTGTACCTTGACTCGGTAATGATTGAAAAGTTTTTCTTGCCTTACTGATGTCTATATTATGAATAGTCAATCTGCCTATCAACTCCGGCTTCGAAGTTTGCCAGTTTACTATACGAACTTGGTTCCATTCCAACTCTCCACCAAAAAGTGAATGTGTTATTTTTGAAGGCAGGAAAACCGAACTGGCATCCAGAGTAATAGAAGCGGAAATATTAGAATAAATATTATCCTCAAAGTGAATCGATTGAGCAGAAAAAGTAATATTGTTGTTCGGCAGTAATTCATATTGAATTGGATAGGCAATAGGTATACTTCCTGAAGCATTATACACAGAAAGTGCAGGCTGTGTATGTAATGTGAAAGATGCATTTTGTATATGTATATTACCAGTCGATTTTATTACATTGTTTCTATAATCGATTGAAACCCAACCATCAGTTTTGCCGTCCGCAGCCCATAATTGATTTTCAGATTCATTTTTACCGAAGACAAAACGTGAGATCATAGGAAGGCAGAATTGCTTTACATCTAAATTGTTTATTTTTATCTGATAGGTATTCTCAGGGTATTTATCGATATGGATTTCACCACCCCCCGGTGGTTTTAAGGATATATCCATAGGATTCTTCGAGGAGAGATAATTGGTTGTATTAACGATCAAAGAAGCATGAGGCCATTCTTTATCCAGCCCGTTGAAAGAAAGGTAGGGAGTCGCAGCATCTATGTGAGATATGAGTCGAGTATCATTTTCCTGGTCAAGTGATTGACATGTTATATTTAAGTCAGCTAATTGAATTCCATAGGCAGGATCTTCATCAAAAGAATATAATACAAATTGCTGGCTTGTTGCATTGAAATCAAATTGTTTTCCCTGACCTCTGATAGAGAAATCCAGTTCACCTGATCCTTCAATTTCACGAGTTATGCTAGGGATAAAACTCTCGGACAATAAGTTGAGGCTTTCACTGTTGATTGGTAAACTACTGCCGTATCCCCATTGTCCATCAGAATAAAAAAAGGCTGAACCTGAATTAAGTGTTGGGACACTGATTTCAGGCATATACACTTTATAGGTATTATTTTCAATATTGTAATTGAAAGTTCCTAATAGGTTTGTTGGATGTAAGTCTATGTGACGTGATGCATCAAGAACATAATGTAATGCACCTGTTACATTATATTCACCTCGATGAACTGATGGATCACCGTGTATTTGACCGTTTGCTGATGCATCGGTTATTGAGAGCGAATTCAGATTATACACCCCTTTTCCCAGACCGAATTCCGTTTGATAGTGCTGAAACTTGTTCCCACGCCAGTTGATCAATCCATTGGCAGACAAAAGTCCTTCCAAGGAATCTATATTTTTCCAGATGGTTTTTGGTAAATAGGAAAAAACAGTCTGTATGGATGCATTCTTGATTTTGACCATTGCTTCGAGGGGGGTGGTTGCTGAAAAGGGGATTCCTCGAGAGGTGAATTGTAAAGTACCTATTTCATCAGCTGCCCAATCTCCCCAAAAGGTTTGTTTGTGATTGGTAAACACAGATGCGGTCCCGGAAGGGATTTTCCATTGGTTGTTATCGTTATAAGTGAAAGAAGAATGTACAATCGAACCGGTGGATGAAAGCGGAAAATGATTGTTATTCAATTCTCCTGTTACGGCTGCTTTTACCTTAGGAATGGAGAGAGAAGACGAATTAGTTAAATCAGTTGCAAGATTTAGGATGGTAGTGTCAAATTGGACATTGATTAGATCCGGCTTGTCTTTCTTCGCGATAGCGGTTCCACTGATAATACCTGATGATGTAAACGGTTCAGTCAGAGCCAAGTCAAAGAGAGTGGCTGTCGCCTGCACATAGTCGACCTCAGATGGAAAGGGATTGAATCGACCGTAAATAGTTAAATTGTTGTTGGAACTATTTGGGGAGAACAAGGAAAGATTAATGTGTTTTTGTTGGCCGGTTGTTTTGAGATGACCTCTCCAGGTATATTTTTCTTTTACTCCCGGTAAATTGACCGATGAGTTATGAACGATTATTTGATCGATCGATGGTGATGTTTATTCCAGAGGGGGGAAGGGAAGGGAACGGAGAAAGATTCAAATAGGCGTTATCCAGCTCGAGGTTTAGACTGGGGTCTTCCCATGGGTTTTGTAGTTGTACCGATCCATAAGACGCTGATAATATAGAATGCTGGTTTAATATAAGTTCAAAATTGTCAGTTTCGAATCGAGGTTTATTTAGAAAGACATTGGAGATGGATACTCTGGATGATTTCAAGTTTAAAGATTGGCCGTCGAGGGGAAATTCGGCTTTGGGATCAACTAGGTTTAATTTTCCCAGTAAATCTGTTTGCAGGGATTCGTATTCAATTTTTCCTTTTGTATTTTGAGCGACATAGGTTCGTAATAGATTTTGGATATATGGAATTTTTATCCAAAATGGAGAAAGAATCCAAAGTGCAGCAACAAGCAAAAGAAAAAACAAAAAAAGCCTGAAAAAAAGTTTTAGAGAAAGGAGTCTTTTTAGGCGTTTAAACATCGAAACACCATCATTGCGTACCGAGTTCAACGGTTACAAGTCTTTCCGCGTCATTCCGTAAAACTGTAAGAGTGATCGTGTCGCCTGGAGCGTGTTTATCTATAACCCGAAGTAAATCATCGTTATTCTGAATGTCTTCACCATCAACGCCAACAATGACATCTCCAAGAACCGCTTCGCCGCTACGAGACTCTTGTATCCCGATCAATCCCGCCTCATCAGCCGGTTTGCCGGGATAGACATTTAAGATAATGGCTCCTTCTACATCAAAGTTCTTGGCATGATAATCCGGCATTAAACTCACTCCAAGAAATGGGCGGGGGACGTTTCCCTTGCTGATCAACTGCGGGACGATTCGATTGACTGTATCTACCGGCACGGCGAAACCGATTCCTGCACTGGAACCTGTACGGCTGAGAATGGCCGTATTCACGCCAATAAGCCGGCCGAATGAATCGAGCAATGGGCCGCCGGAATTCCCTGGATTGATGGCGGCGTCAGTTTGAATCACATCATATATGGTTCGTTCCGAAATGGATTTTATTGTCCGGCCCAAGGCGCTGATAACTCCCGTGGTCAATGTGGAGTCCAGTCCGAACGGATTGCCGATCGCCAGTACTTTTTGTCCTACTTTCAGGTCTTCGGAAGCGCCTATCATTACAGGCTGCAATTCACTTTTTGATGCGCCAATTCTTATGACAGCCAGGTCTTTATCGGGATCAGAGCCGACAGGAGTGGCTTCATATGTTTTTTGATTTTGTAGAGTAACGGATAAGGAATCCGCTTCGTAGACGACGTGAAAATTGGTCACGATATGTCCGTCGTGATCCCAAATAAAACCCGATCCCGATCCTTCCGGCACTTCGAAAATATCGAAAGAAAAGCGGTCACGTAATAAGGCGGATCGGGTGATGAACACGACGGATGGAGCCACCTTTTGGAAGATTTCAATATTGGCCTTTTCTTCACCGCCCAGATCACCGGGGGGTGGTGTGACCGGCCGGGGAACGGCGGCTGGACGGCTAAAGGGATTATAGAAAGGATTCGGAACCCCCATCATGTTCAGGATGGAGATGAGCAAAGATATTGCCAGCAGTAAAACAATAACTTGAAGAATTAGTGGGGCTGATTTTCTCATTTGGTATCAGTCTTTCCGGTTATTTGTAAAGCCAGTTCTGGTTTATTGGTGATAATTCCCTCGGTGGATGAGTTGGCCCAATTGCGAATTTCTTCCTGTTCATCTACAGTCCATATCCATACATCGAATCCCGATTGATGCGCAAGGGCAAGGGATTCAATCGATGTTTTTTGGTTACTCCCGATGATATCGGTGCGAATATCCTTACCACGCCAGACAGTAGTGGGATGAATTGAGTCGACCAGGTAAAGAGTTTTTAATGAGGGTTCCAGTTTTTCCGACCGGAAAATGGTCAATTCATCGAAGCTGGCTAGAATATGCTTACCAATTTCGTCACGTTCCCGCAGTAATTGGATGACATCGTCTTCGAGCAAAAGCTGCTTGCATTCAATCATTACACCGATGGAGGTGTCTTTAACGGCGTCGAGAACTTCTTCCAGTCTCGGCAGCTTTTCTCCTTGAAATGTGTCCTTAAATTCTTCCTTATATCCCGCATCCAATTTTCTCAATTCTGAAAATGCTTTTTCCCGGATCATCCAGGGTACACCGGTGGTGCGAAGCGTGTTATCATCATGACTGACCACCAGCACACCATCCCTCGAGCGATGCAGGTCGATTTCAATGTAATCAGGCATAGGATCCAACTTTACTGCGCTTCTGACTGCTGCGAGTGTGTTTTCCGGTGCAACGCTGCTGTTCCCACGGTGGGCAATGATAAGTGGGGCCGCGTATCCGAGACTCAGCAAACAGGTAGAAGAAAACAATACCAAAATAAGAAAGAAAAAAAACCGTTGGTACATTGTGTTTATCCTGTGATAAGTGAATGAAAATGTATTATATAATAATACCTGAAGGAGGAAGGGAGAAAAGAGTCACTTATTCTTTTGGTCCATATAAGCCATCCGCTTGGATGCATCATCGGACTTGAAAGTATGGGATCCATACTTGGAAATCAATGAATTCAGTGTTTCAAATAAGAAATCCAATTCTTCAATCATGGTGGTCATGCTGGGCAGGATTTCATCCCATTTCTTCATTGTAGTCAAAGGGTCTTCATTAATTTCGGGACTTTTATTGGATAACTGAGTATGCCGTGCAAACAATTCATCATATTTTTCATGCAGCAATTTGAATTCTTTATAAAAAGAATTTTGAATAGAATCCGTTTGCAAATTTTTCTTGATTTCAGAAAGTTGTTTGAGATAATGCTTGAAGGAAGCATTTTGCAGTTTCCAGCGAATTTGAAGAATCCGCCAATATTCTTTTTGCATTTCCGCTTTGCAATTTCTTGCCGATTGAATAACGGGATCAAGAGATTTTCGGCGTGACTCATATTTCGCCAAGAGGGGTTTGTTATTGGCACTCAGTTCATTGGCGGCTTGATGATTGCCTTTTTCTTTTGCATTTTTTATTCTGACCAGCAATTCTTCCGCTTCTTGGATAACTGGATCAGACTGTTTGGTCTTCTCGATATTCTCTTCATATCCTTCCAATTCATCCGTGATGGTATTCAGCCGCCGCTGCAATTTGGAAATGAAACTGAAATTATCATTTCGCTCGATGGGGGTGATAATGTTGGCCTTGC
>CAZXSQ010000444.1:471-5637 GCA_964643335.1 uncultured bacterium | reverse complement strand
GGAGTAGACGTGTGCTCTTCCGATCTTTGGGAAATGCTTTGGGAAGAACCCATCATTACTCGAGGAAAATTTGACTCACAGAATCAGGCATTCTGGCATCCAGTAGAAAAGGTATACCGCGCCTATTTCCGTGACTTTCGTGATGGAAAAAGAGACATAAAAACATGCACCTCCAAAGATTTTATTCATTGGAGTGAACCGCAATGGTTAAGCTATCCGGGGGCACCACAGGAACATCTTTATACCAATCAAATCCGCCCCTATTACCGCGCTCCACATATTTATATAGGTTTCCCCACCCGATATCTCCCCGGACGGGGACAAATAGTCGAAGGCCTGTTCATGAGCAGCCGTGATGGAATAACCTTTCACCGCTGGCAAGAGGCTTTTCTTCGTCCCGGACAGAACCCTCACCGCTGGCACAATCGCAGTAACTACATCTGGCTAGGTCTGGTTGAAACCAAAGCCGATGTCCCAGGCGCCGTGGAGGAACTGTCTCTTTATGCCAATGAACATTACTACTACACCGATGGGGGAGTACGCAACCGCCGTTACACCATTCGCAAAGACGGGTTTGTTTCGATTCACGCCCCTTTTGCTGGAGGTGAAGTACTTACCAAACCCCTTCGCTTTAAGGGAGATCAACTCAAGATAAATTTTTCAACCTCAGCTGCCGGCTCTGTGCATGTTGAAATTCAGGATGCAAATGGACAGCCATTCGAAGGATATCAGATAGATAATTGCCCGGCCATCTTTGGCGATGAAATCGAAAAAGTTGTCTCTTGGAAAGATAAAAAGGATATAAGCGATTTACAAGGTAAAAAAATACGGCTGCGATTTAAATTAAACGATGCGGATATATTTGCATTTAGGTTTCAATGATATGTTTATACTCCATACTTCCAATATTCTTGTTTTACTCAATATATTTTTTTTCTTGACATATTTTCCATATTTGGCGATGGGCTCTGCTCGAAAGTCCTCACCGTTTGTCGAGCAATGGAATCGTTTTGAAGTTATTTTCACCAGTTCACAGTATTATTGGGATCCGGTTCGGGATGTTCAACTTCAGGTACAGTTTACCGCCCCTAATGGGAAACATTATTCGGTACAAGGCTTTTGGGATGGAGGCAAGATATGGAAAGCACGATTTTCTCCAACTCAAACCGGTGAATGGGCGTATACAACGCATTGTTCGAAAGAAGACAATTCCGGCTTGCACCAACAGCATGGGAAACTGATATGCATACCTTATGAAGGAAACAATCCTCTTTATAAACATGGTCCTATCCAGCTTTCAAGAAATCAACGGTATTTCACTCATCACGATGGAACACCATTTTTCTGGATGGGTGATACAGCCTGGAATGGTCCTTTGCTGGCCGATCAAGCGAGTTGGGAATCCTATTTGAACAATCGTAAAGCAAAAGGATTTAATACAATCCAATTTGTCACCACACAATGGCGCGGTGCGCTAGGGAACGTGAATGGACAACCTGCATTCACCGGCAACATACTCATCCAGATACGGCCAAAATTTTTTCAACGGCTGGATTATCATGTTGATGCCATCAACGATCATGGAATGATTGCCGCTCCGGTTATTTTATGGGCTGCTGAAGGAGACGAAAATCCTGGATATGCCCTGCCAGCGGATCAACGAATTGAACTTGCGAACTATTTGACCGCCCGTTATGGAGCGCATCATGTGGTATGGCTTTTAGGCGGGAATGGAAACTATCAAGGACGGGAATCCAAAATTTGGCAGCATATCGGCCGGACCGTTTTCGGTAAGAACCCTCATCATCTGGTTACCATGCTTCCTTCACCTTACGACTGGGTTGGAGAGATCTTCCGTAATGAACCCTGGTATTCTTTTGTCGCTTACCAAAGCAACAACAATGACAGTCAAAAACAGTTACGCTGGTTGACAGAAGGCTCGCCCAGTGAAAATTGGAACAATCAGCAAGTGCTTCCGGTCATCAACCTGCAATCGAATTATGAAGCCACCATGGCTCATGATTCCCAAAAGCCGTTCAACACCCACGCAGTTCGACGGAATGCCTATTGGAGTTTGTTGAGAACACCACCCGCAGGTATCACATACGGAGCGCACGGCGTTTGGGGATGTAATGGTGGTAACCCATGCGTCGACGTTGGTAGCGCAGGCGTCAATGTGGGTAGCGCAGGCGTCTCGCCTGCAATTCAATGGCGCCCCGCAATAAATTTTTCAGGCAGCACCCATATGCAATATCTACGTGATTTTTTCACATCCATGGAATGGTGGAGACTGCGGCCCGCTCAAGAATTGATCGCCAACCAACCCGGTGAGGAGAATCCGTCCCATTTTATTGCCGCTGCCAAAAGTGAATCCGGAGATATTGGTGTTATCTATACACCTGAAAGAAATGTGATTGAGATCAAAGCCGACGAGCTGAAACTCCCCTTGCATGCTAAATGGTATAATCCAAGAACAGGAAAATGGATACGAGCAGATATATTGGAGAAAGTACATAAGCGATTGAAGACGCCGGGGGAGAGAGACTGGGTGTTATATTTGTATAAGTGCCGCCGGGACGTCGGTGTTACATTACAACCGCCACCAGATTAAGCGGCTTAGCAATTTTGATCTTCGTTCGGGTAAATCTGTTCTTTGTTCAGGCAAGGCCGATTCTTTATCGGCTTCGACAGACGTGAGTTCTTCACCGAATAAATCCAGCCATACTTTTTCAAACTCAGCAGTTCTTTCTTCTTCAGTAGCGAATTGATTGCGTATGGCATAGAGCTCTCCGGCATCGATCCAGTACCCTCCACAATAAGGGCATTCGTCAATTTCGATTTCTTTCTTTGGACTCCAATAATGGCGCATCATCACTACTTCGGTGCATTTGGGACAATTGATACGTTTGGAGTAGTCGATTTCCAGATTTTCATTTCTCTCTATATTTAACAGAGACTCGCCCTTGATCTCGTGCAGTTCGTCCACTTTTTTCAATTCAAAAATATCAAACCACAATCCTCCACATCCACCTTGGCAAACATCCACTTCCAAATCATCAACTTTTATGGTGCTCAGTGTATTGCTGCAACGAGGACATTCCATAATTTGCCTCCTTTTACATGATTTTTTGATTGCAATTTTTGACACTGATTTATTAAAGCCGAGTGCTAATAATAAGTCACCTCCTTTCATGAAGTTAAGTAAAAAATTCAATGATTATCGCTGGTGGAATGGTTAAAAATTTAGATAAAAAACAGATTTTGCTGGCAAAAACTATGCACCACAACAAACCACTGTGCCGGCTTCCAATAAGGATCTGCCTTGCGGCAAAATCGGTGATGTTGAAATCAGCCGTCGAATCTGCGGGGGAACCGATCGGTGGCTACGCTCATGGGCGCGAACTCATTAATGACGGGAAGAAATGGCAATCCGCTTTGGGGGAAGCCCTTGCGGTAGTGCCACACCGTGACACTTTTCACTTCTTTTGAATCGGTGAGAAATGCGTGCTAGAATCCAGATTTAAGTGGGTAATTAAGGTGGAGAAAGATTTGATAATATGTATCAACAAATACTTGGTATGTTGTTGGAAAAATATGGACATCTATCCTACTCTGAATTGACTGAAGCATTGCGAAAAGATGGGTTGGGGATGTTTGTGGACGCTATTGAAAATGATGCTCATCTCATGGGCATGATTAAGGAAATGAGTCAAAACTATACTTCCGATGTGTTTAGCAATCCTGACTGTGGATTCATTCCCGAAAAAGTTCAACAAGTCCATGGGACTCCAGTTGATTATGATGGAACATTTCACTTTGATCTCAGCGCTTGTTTAACCCGGTGCAGAGGAGATTGTTGCAAAAATAGAAATTACCTCATGATCGATCTTCCCGATATCTACCGGATAGTTTTATCAAAGGGTGCTCAATTTCTTGCTATTAAATCTACAATCGATTTATTTGACCGGCGGCCTCCATTTGCCGTAATTTTCTATAATGAAGAATACCGGTGGTATCTTCCCTATCTTAGATTTTTGCCCGTAAATACAGATATTCAAACCCGGCCAGAGGAGGTAAAAGGGAGTATCTGTCCTTTTTTATATCCTATTGATGAAGTTTATTCATACCATAACAAACCTTTACCGGATTGGGTTAATAATAATGCGTTGGGTTGTATTTTAATGGAAAGCAAACCCATGGTTTGCCGTCTTTCTCCTTTGGGAAAAAATCAAGGATTGATGACTGGGAAGGTGTCCTATGTATATTTACCTCCTGTTCACAGATGTCCAGCATGTGATACAAATAAGGAGATGAAAGTTTCTGATTATATCTCTTCTACGAGTTCATATTGCGAGCACCGGCGGCAAAAACAGTTTCACAAAAAATTTATGTCCTATTTTAAGGCCGGCATTCCTCAAGAATTCGATAAAAAACGTTTTTATAACATTGTCAAGCAAGTCTATAATATTGATGGATTACTGTCCCATTATGGACTGGGGGTTGAACATAGACCCGATGTTGATTATGTAATAGAAATAATTTTTGCGGCTTCCCGTGGTGATTTTAGCGCCTATGAAGAGTTTATTGATGGGTTGCAAGAAAATTAAAGAAGACGCCTTGAATTATGGCAGCGTGTTAAAATTCGTCTTTTTTTAATGAAAATTCATGGATGAATTAGAAGCAAATAAGAAAGGATAAATTAGATTATCGTGGGAAAGCGAAAAAAAAGAAAACATAAACGTGCAAAGCGTTCAACTTCCTCTCCCAAAAAAGTCTCTGAAATGATCAATGATTTTGCAGCCGACTTCATCGATATGGGTGAAGGTCTAGAACAAAAACGAGTCCATTTGAATATCGCTGCTTTTGCATGGAACCTATCACTCTTAAAGGGTGTAGAAAGAGATAAACAATTCGATAAATCTATGAAAATGCTGAGAGAACAAAATCAAAATCTTAATGAGAGTGACTTGGACGATGTAAGAAATGACATCAACAAATTAATCGCTAATAAAGAAAGTCTTTTCCCACATATAAAGAAACTCATTGTATCGGTGGATATGCAACTGCTAGAAAATGGTGATTATTATATCACAGCTGCGTCTACTGATATTTCTTAATCCACTTTTTCATTGGAGTTTTGCAATCCTTTCTGTTTCCAGACCATCT